>LJHE01000011.1 GCA_001983555.1 Candidatus Epulonipiscioides gigas | reverse complement strand
TATTGTGAAAAATTAGTAAAAGTGATAAAAGAAAAAGAAGAAATAAGCACATATCCAATGGTAAAAGAAAAATTAAAATTATTAATAGAAACAATAAATGATGATTTAGAAGAATTACAAAGTTTGGCAGACCAAGATGCAAGAATAGGACATAAAAGTACAGATAGTTCATTTTTTGGATATAAAACACATATATCAATGACAGAAGAAAGAATAATAACAGCAGCAACAATAACAACAGGAGAAAACCCAGATGGTAAAGAATTAGGAAAATTATTAGAAAAAAGTAAAAAAGCGGGAATAGAAGTAGAGGAAATAATAGGAGATACAGCATACTCAGAAAAAGGAAATATTGAATTAGCAAAAGAAAAAAATATTAAATTAATATCAAAATTAAATCCAGTAATAACACAAGGAATATAGAAAAAAAGAGAGAGGGAACAAAAAATACAAGTAATGTATATTTTTTTGATGTAAAAAAATGTAAAATGTGTTCAAAAAGAGAAGGATGTTATAAAGAAGGAGCAAAAACTAAAAGCTATTCAGTAATAATAAAAAGTGATATATTTAAAGAACAAATAAAGTTTCAAGAAAGTGAATATTTTAAAAAAAGAACTAAGGAAAGATATAAAATAGAAGCTAAAAATGGAGCATTAAAAAATAGGCCTAGGTATGATGTAGCATCAACGCCAGGCCTAAAAGGTATGCAATTACAAGGGGCAATTAGCATATTTGCAGTAAATTTAAAAAGAATACTGAAAATATTGGAGGATTAAAAGGAATAATTGGATATGGATATAGAAAAAAGAGCTCAAAATCTTAAAATTATATATACTATTGAACATATTTGATAATTTTAAAATATTATTTTATTCAGCTTTTTAGTTTTTCAGTGGCCTCCAAAAAAAGGGAGGATTATATTTTAACTTAATAATATTAAAATTGAGCATTTTTTTTGTAAAAAAATTTTAATGTAAGAATATTAAAAAAAGTTTAAATTGTCTAATTTTTGTACTTTTCCTAAAGTACTACATATATCATCTAAATCATTATATTGTGTTTTTATAACATTTTTGTTACAAAGACTACATTTTTTAAACAAACTACAAATATTGCCGATATATATTAAAGAAAGGAATAACAAAGTGATGTTGACTTAAAGGAGGGCGTATAGTATAATTAAAATGAGAGAACGAACTAAAATTCTAAACTTAAAAATTAAATAATTATAAACGCTCGTAACAAACGAGTATTAATTTTAGGGAGGACTAATATGAAATTACACAAAAGGCTTGCATTTATATTGGCGACTGCAACAATTTCGCTTAATATACCAACATATGCAAATATAACTAGCTTGAATGAGATGAATAATGCTTTGCCAAATTCGGTAAATACTGGAAATTTAGACGTAAATATTAATTTTGACTATAAAATTGACCCAGAAAAGTGGTCTGGAGTTTTAACTATTACAAATGAAAATAATGCAATTGTAAGGGTAACTGTTGATCCAAATGGTATTTATACAGAGACAGAAGGTTATGATAGAGCTATAAATACAGATGTAGTATTTGGATTAAATAACTTAACAATTGCTATTCCCGGACTACCAGCGGGTGAAAATGAAACGTATATAGTAAAACTTGAATCTCCAGGTTATAAAACTTATGTTTCAGATGACATTACAATAAATAAATATAATCAATTAATTGAAGTTCACACTGGAAATAATTCATTCACTGCGGGAGACGTTAATAGTGATGATGTCGTTACAAATAAAGATATAGATATTGTCATAGATGCATTATCTGAAGATAAAACTCAAATAGAAACTAGCCATTTGGATATAAACCATGATGGTGTAATTAATGTACTAGATTTAGCTTATGCATATTGGGGTTTTAATGCATCTGAAGATAATGCTACTATTTCAGAAAATGGGCTAAGTACACAAGTTGTCACTGTTGGAACTATTATAGGTGATAATTCTGTAACTATAACTGGAGCTAAGCCAGCAGATATCATTGATGTTAATAATACATCGCCACTTGTACTAGAAGCTCCATCTGCAATAGATAGAGATAACACTATTTCCATACCAATATTGATAAATTACAATGAGCAAGATGTAGTAAAAGAAGTTGCCATTAGTGCACCTATGAATAATGCTCCAACAGATGGTTATATTTTAGTTGAATATGCAGATAGCTCTATTGAAGAAGTCCCTTTTGGACAAATAGAAGTTCCACCAGTAATGGCTATGAGCTTAAATACAAAATCTGAAACAACTATTAAAACAACTATTAAACCTAGTGGTAAAGTAATTAAAAAAATTACAATTGTAATAACTAAGTCAAATGGGGATAAAATTGTAGCTGTAACTAAAATTAAGTTAAATGTACAAACAACAACATCTGCTGCAAATAATATTACCATAGAAGATATTATAACTACTCCAAAGCAAAATAGCATAGACCTTACTTGGAATGCAATAGGAAATTGGGACGATTTAGCTTCTACTTATAAAGTTTCTTATGGAACAAAATCAGGCGTATATACAAGTTCTATATTAGTTGGAGCTACAAATGCATCCATCACAAATCTTGAACCAAATACCAAATACTATATTGCTGTTCAAGCAGTTGATGGTGATAACGAAGGAGCTATTACTGAAGTTGGACCATATATGTTAACTACTGCAAATACATTAGAAGCACCTGCAAATTTGAAAGTTAAAACTCTTGACGGTTCAATGAAAGTTACATTTGATAAAGTTCAAGGAGCAACAGCATATAATGTGACTTATGTAAATACAACAGGTGGAAATGCTCGTAGTCTAGTAAATATTCCATATCCTGAAGATGGGGTTATACTTCCAGAAGGTGGAGAAACACCATCATATCTTGAGGGTGCATACAAAGTTTCTGTAGTTGCAATTGGTTCAAATGATATTCAATCAGCAGCTGCTGAAAAAGTAGTAACTATTGTACGAGAAAGTGTTACACCAAATGCTCCAACTAATTTAGTAGCAAGCGTTGAAGCCGACGGACAAATTAAGCTTTCATTTAATACAAGTAAAACCACTCATACCAGAGCATATTATCGCCCAGTTGGGGTTGAAGCATTTGCTTTTGTTGAAGGAACTACCGAAAGTGCAGTTATTTCTGACTTAAATCTTACAACTGAATATGAAATACATGTTGTAGCATATAGCAATGATTTAGGTAGCAGTCCAAGTAAAACCATTACAATGTATCCCAATGCTATAGTTATAACACAAATTTTAGAAGACTATATTAAAGATGCTATTACAAATATAGAGAACGTAGTTGTAGCCGAATCTGCTACATATGTTCCTAAAGGACAAAAATATGTTACTAGTGCTGAAAAAACTGCTTTAGAGAATGCTATTAAGGCAGCTGAAGAAGCGCTTGGCTCAAATAGTCAAACAGAAATCGATAAAGCACAAGATGCTCTATTACAAGCAATTGATAAATTTGAAGCCGCTAAAAAAGATGGTGAATTTGTTGGTTTTGCAAGTGTTGTTTGGCTAGAAACTCAAGTTACAAATGCAAATAATGCTAAATCAGGTATTGTTGAGCATAATACTGGAGCAGCAGCTCTTGAAGATGGCAAAAAATTTGTAACATCTACCGATATGAAAGCATTAACAGATGCTATTGCAAGTGCTCAAGCTATGATTGATAAGTACAAAAATGGAGCAGATGCTGATGTTCAAGATGAAATAGATATTGAAGCTACCAAACTTGGTGAAGCTATCAATACTTTTAGAGCGTCTATTAAAGTAGGTACAAAAACTGCAAATGTAACAGAATTAGAAAATGCTATTGCAACTGCAAATAATGCAATGGCTGGAGTTATTATTACAGAAGAACTAGACGTTTCAAATGTTCCAAAAGGACAAAAGTTTACAAATCAAAAACAAATTGACATATTAAAAGATGCTATCAAAGTTGCTCAAGACTTTATTGCAACAGCTCCAACAAATGCAGCTGATGTAACAGCTGCAACAAATACACTAAATAAAGCTATTACAGAATTTAATAACAGTATCAAAACAGGAACAAAAGTTACAACTGCAAATACATCTGAGTTAACAAAATTAATTGCTACAGCTAAAACTACTAAAAATAGTATCACCACTATTTCAGAAAATACATCAGATGTTATTAAAGGTACAAAGTTTGTTACTAAAGGTGATATGACAGCACTAGAAACAACCATTCTTCGTGCAGAAAATACCGTCCTTAATGCAACAGAACAATCTATTGTAGATACTCAAGTGCTTGAATTAGAAAATGCTATTATTAGATTTAATACTGCTATTAAAGTAGGAACAAAAGTTGCTGATATATCCAAGCTAGTTTCAGAGCTTGAAAATGCACACTTGGCAAAAGCTACTGTTGTAGTTATAAACAACAAAGATGAAGATGAAGTCATTGAAGATGTTAAATTTGTAACTCAGAGCGAGATGACTGCATTAGAAACTGTAATGGATGAAGCTAACGAATTTATCGCGAGTGAACAACCTACAAGCGAGCAAAGTAAAATTGATGCAACAGTTATAAAACTTCAAAAGGCAATTTCTAAATTCAAAACTGATATTAAAATAGGAAAACTGGAAAATTCAGCAAATATAAGTGATCTTCAAAGTGCAATTGTTGATGCAAATAATGCAAAAGCAAATATTTTAATTGCAGAAAATGCAACAAATGTTTCTATAGGAAAATATTTTGTGACTCAAGCCACTGTAAGTGCACTAGATAGTGTAATACAAGAAGCACAAAATATGATTGCTAGTGCTCCGTCTTACAGCGACTCTAGCGATGTAGTTGCTCTAACTACTAAACTTAATACAGCAATTGAAACCTTTAATAATTCAATAAAAACAGGAACAAAAGTAGCTGATGTAAGTGCTCTTAATTCTGCAATTACAACTGCAAAATCTGAAATGACAGGCGTATATGTTAATAATGCAACCAGTCCATCTGAAGTTCAAAATGGAGTAAAATATGTATCTGCTGTACAAATGAATACATTAAGAGATATCATATATGAAGCAGAAGCTTTAAACAAATCAAATATAGCTCCAGAGCGTCAAGCTGAAATTAATGCATTAAAAGATAAATTAATTGCTGCAACTGCTGCGTTTAAAACAAATATTACAATTGGTAGTGGTACAATAACCGAAGACGGTGTAAACAAAGAGCAACTTAACAAAACTATTACTGAAACAAAGGAATTAATTACAGGTGTTCAAATATTTAATACAACAGCAGATAAGGTAGATGCTGGAACAAAATTTGTTACAGAGCAAGCAATATTAGATGCAATTGAAGATGCAATTGATCAAGCAACTAAAGTATATGATAATACCAATGCTACTCAAGCTGATATAAATGATGCTTTAGCTATTTTACAAGTTGCAGTGGATGAATTTAGTTCTAAGCTTATGGTTGGTACAAAAGAAACTAAAGCTCCTGAGTTTAACTTAACTCAAGCAGTAAGTGATGATAAATTAAGTGCAACCATCACTGTAACAGTAACTGGTGAAGATGCATTTGATACAAACTTAAATTACAGTTATTCAAAAGATAATACCACCACTTGGTCAGAGTGGACTACCGAATCAACTTATAAAGTAGAAGCTCGTGGAACTTATTATGTTAAAGTTAGAGATACTGAGCAAAACATTGCAGAGGCAAAATCTATTGAAGTTACAGGAATTGTTACCGCTGATGAGCAAGCAATTAATGCTGCAAAAGAAGCTATTACTGCTACAGATGCATTTGATAATTTAATTCAAGCAAGCCACAATACATTTACTTTGGCAAAACAGGAAGTTCAAAAACAAGTGGATGCAATATTAGAAAATCATGAAGGAGTTATTGGAACAGTAACTGCAACTGAAAATGCAGATGACTTTAAAGCTGCAACAGCAGGTACTGATGGAAATACAACTGATAATAATGGAACAAATGGATTTATTAAATTTACTGTTACACTATCAAAAGGCGATGTAGCTCAACCTGTTACAACAGATAAATTAGAGCTACCAATTATAGCAACATATTTTGATCAAGGAAAAACAGATCAACAATTGGTAGATGCTCTTATTGCAGCGATTGAAGCAGCTACATTTGAATTTTCACAAGTAAAGGCTACTGATATAGATAAAACAAAAGAATTAATAGATGCTCAAATTGATACATTGCCATCTTCTACTGTTGATAGAATGTCATTTACTATAAATTGTAAAGCATCTGATTTTAAAGGTGCAATAGCTGGAACCTCTGATAATATAGAGGGAACAAATGGATATCTTAACTTTACTGTAACCGCTACAAGAGGATTAGCTAAACTAACAACAGCGATAACTGAAACCACTGATTCATTAAAAGCTGATATTATTGCAGTAGAATACAGCGATAAAAATTGGGTTGAGGATGCGAAAAAAGCAATTGATGATAAAACATTTGATAATCTAACTCAAGTATATCCTACTACTGATGTGGATGCAGAAGCTCTAGCACAAGCAAAAGCACATATTGAAACCGAAATTGATAAACTATTAAAATCAATTGGTGCAAATAACTCATCAGGTGTAAGTTATAAGGTTAATCAAACTGGCTTTAAGGCAGCCACAGAGAAAATTGGTACAACTGCTTCTGTAAATGGATACTATAAGTTTACTGTTACAATAAGTCGACTCGGTGCAACTGATGCAACATCCGTTGAAAAAACTCTTCCTATTGTATTTGACCAAGTGAAAGCAGATAAAGCAAGAGTGGATGCTTCTGTTAAATTAGTTCAAGACGCTACTTATAGCTTAAATCAAGTTGGAGCAAACGATGAAGATCATAATGATGAAGCTGTTGTAAAAACTAGTATTGCAGCTAAAATTACAGAGCTATTAAAAGATAAAGATGTTAGCATTACAGTAAATAAAACAGAATTTGTTGCTGCAACAGCTGGTGTTGCTGGTGATGCTGCTGCTAATCTTGGAACAAATGGTAAATATAAATTTAATGTAACCATTACAAGAGGTGATAGCTCCGAGACAACTACTGAAGAAGAAGCTACCATTGTTGCAACTCCATATACAGCATTAGATAAAGTTAATAAAGCTTTGGCAATTCTTAATGCAACACCATCACCATTTAAAGATATTCCTCAAGCTAATGCTGATAGTGAAGCTAATGCTAAGAAACAAATTGATGAGCAAATTATTGCATTATTAGATGGTATTGATGTAACCTGTACTGTAACCACAGTTACAGATGGATTTAAGGAAGCTACAGCAGGCGCTGATGGAGCTCCAGTTGGAACAGATGGAAGCTATACATTTAATATATTAATCGAAAGCGGTTCTGAAAGTGCGAACGTAACTAATAAGAAAGTAATAATTGTATCAACAGCATTTGATCAAAACGAATTCGATACAGAAAAAGTCAATACTGCTATAGAAAGAATTGATGCACTGTTAACTGATTTTGGATTAACACAGGAAAATCACAATACTTCTGAACTTGCAAAAACTGCTGTACAATCAAAAATTGATGAACTTGTAGAAGATTTGGATGTAACAGCAACAATAACTACTGAGGATGGATTTACTGCAGCTCAAACAGGAACAGATGCTAATAAAGGAGGAACAAACGGTAAGTATATATTTACTTTAAAGGTTTCAAGAGGTGAAATAACAAAATCAATTGAATCTAAAGAAGCTACTATTGATGCAACAGATTATGTTGATACCGAAGCTCCAACATTTGATACTCCAGCAGTATTATTACATGACGATAAAGAATCTGCAACCATTACAGTAACAGTTACTGGTGATGATTCAGATGAAACTGGCTTACAATATAGCTTTGACAATGGTACTACTTGGCAATCTGAAAAAATATATACAGCAATTGCAAATGGTAACTATTATGTAAAAGTAAAAGATAATGCCGGCAATGTTGCACAAAATTCAACAACAGTTACTATTAGCACCATTATAACTGCTGCTACGAAAGTGGAAAATGCTAAGACAGCTGTTGCAAATAAGACTTTTACTAATTTAAACCAAGCCACATATGATAATACTGAAACAGCTGCAAAATTAGCTCTTCAAAGTCAAGTCGATAAACTATTAACTGATACCGGGGTAACGGGTGTTGTAAATACACTAACAGGTGGATTTAAGGCAGCGACAGCTGGAACATCTGCAAATAAACCTGGCGAAAATGGGCATTATAAATTTGAGGTATCACTTACAAGAAGTGGCGGAAGCAGTGGTTTAACTGCAACTGATACCTCTATGGAAAAAGAAGTAATTATAGCTCCAATACCATACAGTGATACATTAGCGCCCGAATTTACTGTAAAGCACACTTTAGGACCAAAGGATGCTACTAGTCCAAATAAAAAAGAAGTTGCTACTATAACAGTAACTGTAACAGGCGATGACGCTCATAATAGTGTAGAATATAGTATAGATGATACTAAGTGGCAAACAGGTAATACATTTATAGTAACTGAAAATAAGACTTATACAATATATGTAAAAGATAATTCTAATCATAAAGGACAAAAAAATCATGTTATTAATGACATTATCATTCCAGACGCATATGACGTAACGGAGGCAAAAACTGCTATGACTGAAAAGACATTCGTAATAGAGCAAATTAATGCATCAAATGCAACAGAAGCTGCAGCTCAAATAAAAGCACAAATTGAAGCATTACCAGAAGTAAGTGATAAAAATATTACAGTTGTTGTCACTAGTGTAGTAGATGGTTTTACTGCTGCAACAGCGGGAGCTGATGGGGATGCTACTGCTAATCTTGGAGAAGATGGAACTTACAAATTTACTGCAACTTTAAAGAAAAATGAATTTAGTGCAAATACAGAGGAGCAAACTGCTACAATTAAAGCAACTTTATTTAAGCAACAAGAGTATAATCAAACATTAGTTAAGGAGGCCCAAGAAACTATTCTTGATTATACAACTTTTAAAGTAAATCAAGTTAATGCTTCAACTGAACAAGCCGTTAAAGATGCTGTTAAAGCAATAATTGAAAAAAGAATTGATGCTACAGATAAAAAGATAGAGGTTACTATCGAGACAATAGGAACAGGATTTACAGAAGCAGACTATGGTATTCCTACTGATCCTGATGGAACAAATGGAACTTATCAGTTTAAAGTTGGCTTAAAAAGAGCTGTAGGAGGCGATGACTTAGCTGGCACTACAACAGTTGAACCAACAAATGCTTTAACTGCAACCATTGTTGCTACACCATATACACAAGGCAATAATATCGCTTGGAAAGGTGGAGAAGCAGATGGAAGTGCATTTATAGATGGAAATGGTACTATCACGACAATTCCTAAAGGAGCTGATAATAATCCACCATATCAATTAATGCAAATCAATTACAATCGCATTGATAGTTACACAAGTCGTGAAATTGAGATTACTGATAGTACTGGCAAAAGAATTTGGCATGATAAGTCAAATGCAAATCTTTTAGCACTTGAGCCAGGATATTGGCAATGGTCATATCGTGACGCAAGCGAAATATTTGATGAGAATAACTCACTTGCAGGAGCGACGGCTGAAGACTTGCTCACTGTTGAGCGTACTAATGATACATTATTATCAGTAGGTGACATTGTTACTATTTCAGTTGCTGTAACAACTTCGGATGATGTGTTGCATAAAATTTCAGGTAAATATACTATTACTCAATCTGATTTTGATAAGGCAATCTATCAAGATGCAGATGTAGTTGAACCAAGCTTTAATCCAAATAGCTGTTCATTTGATGACACACTTGATGTTACCATCATAGTACCTGAGCATACAATTGTATACTATACAACAGATGGTAGCGACCCAGCTACTAATGGCATCCGAGCATATACAAACCTAAATGGAGAAGCTCGTATTGATATTGATGAAGATACTATAGAAGAACTAACAGACACTGTCACAATTAAAGCTGTAGCTCTTGATAAAGCAGGTGTTAAATCTGATATTGTAAGTGCTATCTATACCAAAACAACTAAAGAGGGATTAAATGGTCTTATTGCTTCTGTAACAAAAAATAAGGAAGATACACCAAATCGAGAAGATGGTACTGGTATTTATAAAGAAGATAAATGGGCTAATTCAGCTGTTCATAATGCTTTACAAGCAGTCATTGATGCAGCACAAGATGTAGCAGATAATTCTTCTGCAACAGCAGAGCAAATACAGCAAGCCATAGATAATTTGACAGCAGCTGAAACTACATTTAATGAAGCAAAACAATACGGGCTAGAGCTAATTAAATGGGCGGACACTGTATTTAAAGTAGCTACTGCAAACACCGATGGAAATAATAATCCATATGATATCTTGAGAATTAACTATAAGCGTGCTGATGGAGTTAAGTCAGTTGTTATGACTATTTCTGATGAAAATAAGAATAAAATTTGGCATTCTACTAATTCAAAAAATGTAGCTGAAAATACTAATGCAACTGCATCTTGGGCACTTCGTGATGCAAGTAGTATAATGTTATACAATAATGGAACAGTTGATAATCTTGGGAACCTTATTCCAAATGGATTAAATTATATTACGAGAGAACTTGACAATGATAAGTATTTATTAGCTCCAAATAAAGATGTAACTATTACACTCGTTGCAACTGGTACTGATGATAGGGAAACAACTATAACTAATTCTTATACCACACCATCCTCAGTAGATAACTTTAAGTATAGTTCAAATGAAAGTGCAAATGAAACTGCAATAAATGCGGCATTAGCTCAACTTAAAGAGAAAGATTTTACAATTACTCCTAATGCAACTAGTATTGTAGAGGATGTTAAAACACAAGCACAAGATGCTCTTGCAGGAATCGCTGTAGCTAAGGACATAAATGTTAATGTACTTGCTAAAAAACGTAACTCAAGAGCAACTGAAACTTATGATGTTAAAATTCTTCTTAATCAAGGCAAGGTATATACTGACATTGATGAAGTTGTTACAGGTCTAATAGCAACCAATATTATTACAGCTTTTACTGACCCAGAAGATATATCTGTAACCATTGGTGCAACTACAGAGCAAGTTAATGCATTGTTACCAACTACACTAGAAGCAACATTATCAGATGAAACAACTGTAGAGGTAGATGTAATTTGGACATTAGCAGGTGGTAAATTTGATACTTCAACATCTGATACCGTTTTAACTTATCAATCTGCATTAGACGATGACACTTACGGGCTTGCAGAAGACTTAACACTACCATCTGTTACTGTTAATGTAAAGCATATAACTATAGAAGGTGTAGAGGTTGCAATAACAACTACTGGTGATGTTGCTGATAATACACCAAATATTGGTGATACACTAACTTCTACAATAACGCTTAAAAATACAGGACCAGGAAGTCAAACACCCGCTGTAACTTATCAATGGTACAGAGCAGACGCAGCAGTTACTGCAGGCGCAAATCAGACTGTAGCAGGAACAGCAATACCTAATGCTACTACTAATTCATATCAATTAGTACAAGAAGATAAAGATAAGCATATTTATATACGTGTAAGTTCTTCTAATGCAAACACTACTGCTCCAACAACCTTTGATTCTGCTTCAATGGGTCCTGTAGTTGTAGCTTCAGCTGATCAAACAAAAGTTGACGCTGCTAAAGCAGCTATTGAAAAGCTTGGTGAGTATGATTATGGTTTGACATACGAACATCATACAACAGAAGCCGAAGCTAAAGCGGCTGTACTACAAAAAATTACACTAGTAGCAAATATTAATGAAGAGCTCATTATAACTGTTGAATCAATAAAAGATACACCTTTCAAAGAAGCTGCGTCTTGGGATGAGGTTCCAGATTATACTACAGGAGAACCTGGTTTCTATAAATTTATTGTAACTATTAAAAAAGATGGAGCAGTTGCAACCGTGGGTACAGAGGCAGATCCAATTGTGGCAACAATTATAGCACCAGATAAAGTTGTAGATACAGAACAAAAATTACGAGATGCACTTGCAAGTGACAAGACTGAAATTACAATAGGTAATGTAAATAAACCAGCTGATATAGAATTAACAGGTGATTTAACAATTCCAGATGGCAAAACAGTAATTATATCTAAAGGCTCAACACTGACTGCTCCTGATGGCATAACATTAACAAATAGTGGCAAAATTGTAGTAAATGATGAAACTAATTTTGATTATATTGCGTCTAATATAGGTGGAAAGATTGGACTTGGTAGTGATGTCACACTTACCAAAGGACTAGACTTTACGAAAGACACAACATTAACAGGAAATAAAACACTTACACTAGGGACTGATCCACTTACAAATGATAATGATATGACCATTAATATTGATGGTATAACAATTGCTAATTACGGAGAATGTGCTATACAATCAGCTAACACTACTAAGTGGAATATTAATAATGTAACATTTATTCAAGATGAAGCGTATAATAGTAAATCGGCTGCTATAAAGATGGATGGAACAGCAACTGTGAAGTTAACAAACAGTACAATTACTGCAACTGAAGCAACTAAAGAGTCAAATCCAAATTATGCTGTATTAACTTCAGACCTTACAAAACTTACAGTATCAGGTAATACAGATACAAATTGTTTAGCACAAATTGCAGTAACTGGCGGAACAAATGATGTACTTTATAATTGGAATAAACAGTATCTTATAAGTAGTGTTGATGACTTAGCTGCTAATGTGGCAACACAAAAAATTCTACTAGATACAAATACAGGAAACCAAGCTGAACCAAATCTACCTTCAACAATAACAGGTCTTGATCCAGCAGGTAATGCAGTAAATATTAATGTAACTTGGACACCAAACGAAACATTTAGTGATGATGCAATTAAAACATTTACGTATACTGGAGTAGCAACTAATAATTTTGCACTTGATAGTGGTATAACCATACCACAAATTACTGTAAATGTTGTATCTGAAAGAACTGTTACAACATTCGAAGAGCTAAAAACAGCCATTGACGCATTAGGTAGTACACCAGGTACAATTAAGCTTGGAGCTAATATCGATATAACAGAAGATATAACTATACCAGCGAATATTATGCTAGAGCTAAGTACCTTTAACTTAACAAATAGTACCAGTGTTGTTACTTTAAATAGTGCGCCTACATTTATACAATTTGTAGAAATAATTGGTGGAAATATTAAACTCGGTTCCGCTCTGACATTACCAGATGATGAAGTGCTTAATGTTAAACAAGATGCAGCCGTGTCCATTTATGGTGGAGGTTATACACTTACAACTAATACAGCCACAAATGTATTTGAAATAACTGGTAATGGTAATGTACTCATAGATGACGTAAGAATTACAGATAGCTCTGATACTAGTACGATTGTAAATATAGCTACTGGATATACAGGTAAAGTCACTTTAGATTCGTTGATTATTGATGAATTGGGTAAAGCTGGCATTAATATGAATGCTGGTACTCTTGAGATGAGCAGCTCTCAAATAGCAGATGGTGAAATAGGTATTGTAGCAAATAGTGGAACATTAAATATTAATACTACTACAATTTCTAATAATACAGAAACAGGTATAGAAGCAAACGGAGCAACAGTCAATATCAATACAGGAACTACATTTAGTGACAATAAGTTAGATGTATATTCCATAGGAGCAGTAGCAAATCTTACCGTAGCTGAAGGTGTAACTGCAGATGTTCTAGCACAAGTGAGCTCAACTGCCGATATAACTGCTGCTCTAAGCAAAGGTTTCAATGTTATAACTAATATTACTACTGGAACAATTACTGATATTTCAGTATCTGCAGACCAAGAATTAACAATCGATACTGATAATACAATTACCGCAAGTGGCACAATTACAAATAATGGCACAATCATAGTTGATGGAACTTTAACAGCAACTAGCTCTACTAAGATTTTAGGATCGAAAGCAATAACAGGAGACGGAACTTATCCAGCTGTAATAGATCGAGCAACCATAGATATAGCTGCTCCTATTGTTGGAAATACGTTAACATTAAGTTTAGAAGGTAAAGTTTCAGATTCATCAGGTGATCTACCAGATGATACTAGTGTAACATATCAATGGTTTAGATCAGAAGATAATGTTATAGGCAGTGATACAGAAATAACTGAAGCTACGAATAAAGCTTATACTCTTGTAGAAGCTGATAAAGGTAAATATATTTATGCATCAATAACATCTACAAATGATGGAACAATTGTAATAAACAACAAAAATTCTGCTATGACACAAAAAGTAGCTGCCTCAGCAGAAGAGCAAGAAATTCTTATTGTTAAAGCTGCTATTGAACAATTTATAGCTGATGGTGATTTGACATTTACTCAAGAAGCAACAGGTAATAATGCAGTGACAACCGAAGGATTAATTGAAAAGGCAATTAATAAAATAGTCGATGATTTAGAAACAGGTGAAGAGCCTATTACAGGTGTTGATGTAGCGTTCAACTTTGAAGATGGAACTTTCACAGCAGCAACAACAGGAACACCAGGTAATAAAGATGGAAACAATGGTTCATATACATTCACTGTTACCTTAAGCAAAGACGATATAACTGAAACTATAGATGGAGCAAACGCAACTATTACTGCCACACCATATGATCCTAATTCATTTATTATGTGGGGTGATACAGATTTATCAGGTTCATTTGAACAAGTTGATATTGAAGATTATAAGGGTATAAAATTTAACTACCAACATTTAACAGGATATGAAACCCGTGAAATAGAGATTACTAATAGCTCTAACCAAGTAATTTGGCATGAAAAATCTAATAATCCAGTTGAACTAATGAGCTTAGAATCAACGTCTTGGGATTGGTCATTCCGTGATGCAAGCTCTAATTTAGGCGACGATAATACTTTGTCATCAGATGAGAAAGCTATAGTAAATCAACAAAATGCAACTTTACTTGCAGTTGGCGATGTAGTAAATGTTAAAATTACAGTGGGCGTAGGAGATGATGGCTCAGACTCTATTACAGGCACGTACACAATTACAGCGGATGATATTGCTAATGCACAATACATGACTACATTAAATAATGCTTTAGCGGCAGTAGATGCTGCAACATTTACGCTTTCACAAGCAGATGCGACCTATCCAGTAAATACTATAGAAGATGCACAGAAAGAAATTAAACGTCAAGTTGAAGCATTAAGTGGAGTGACAGGAAAAAATCTTACAGCAACAGTAACCAATAAAGACTTTACTGCACCAAAACGAGGAACTCAAACTGAGACAGCTGGAGAAGATGGAAGTTACAGCTTTACAGTATCTCTTACTGAGACCGGTACAACTGCACCTACAGTTACAACAGCAATTAAATCTGTTGCCATTACTGCACAAGCATTTACTCCTGAGCTGTTAGAGGATTATCTTAAAATAATTTCACCATCAGATCTTGGGATTATGACGGAATTATTAGGTGATAACGCAAATAATACGTTAGGTTATAAACAAGCTCAAATTATAGCTAAAATAAAAGATCATGCAATAAAAGAAGCTAAGTTGCAGATCTATCTTAGTAACAGTCATAACCTTATCTGGGAAGAAACAAAAGACTACACTGGTAAGCCACTTAGTGATGAAGATGTAGTATGGCTATGGTCATATCGTGATGCAAGCGGATGGAATAACGGTATTATTAACGATATTGATGATTCTGAGTTTATTAAAGAAATACAAAATACAAATGACACACAATTATCAGCCAGCGATACAATAGACATTACAGTAACCATAACATTAGATGATGAGCATGATACGACATATTATATAGAAAAAACTGGTGCTTATGATGTTACAAGTGATGATATAGTTGCTTCATATTATGACGATAGGATAGACTCAGAAGCAGAATTACGAGCTGCAATAAAAGATGCAGAAAGTGCAACAGAGCCGGATAGAAAAATTGTTACTATAGCAGGTTCGACAAGTCTGTCAGGTGGTACAGAAGATGAACCAGATCCTTTAATAATACCAAAGGGTGTAACAGTAGTAATTCCAAGCGGTTGCAATATTATCTCAAGCGAGTACAACATGTTAATTAATGAGGGTAATATTGAGCTACAAACACTTGATAATCTTCAAGAAATGCTAACTGCAACAGCTGAGGGTGGAACCGTCACAATAAGTGAATTAGCATTTGATGAAACACTTACAGGTGATATTACTATTCCTGAAGGTGCAATGCTTGATATTAAGACAGATATATTATTGGATTCATATCAATTAGATAATTCAGCTAATGATAATACAAGCAAGGGTGGAATTAGAGTTCATACCCCAACAATGTTTACAAGTATATTAGCTAAGGCTGAGCTTGTTGACGATATTTATACACTTTATAGCATGATTTATGTAGGAAGCGAAATTATTCTAACTGGTAATACGACAATACCAAAAGGAACACATGTTCATATCGAATATGGGAACGATGGTTTGATAACTTTTACTGATGTATTGAACATGTATCTAGAGCTAGCAAATGGAGCAAAATTGTCTGGAATTTGTTATAGTAACGGATATAACAGGAAGGAGCTAAATAATCCATTTGACCCAGCAGAAGATACAGATTATGAGAACGATAATAAGCTTTACTATGAACCAAATCTGCCATCTTTGTATGGGGAACCTCTTTGGTACCCACATGGGCAAATAGGGCAATTATCAATTAAAATAAATTTACCAGCGTTGTTAGATGAAGAACTAGACGCTACTGAAACTGAATTACCAGAACTAGAAATGCCAGGAGTAGAAATTCCTGAAATAGAAATACCTGACATTGAAATACCTGACATAGAAATACCTGACATTGAAATACCTGAAGTAGAAATACTAAAAGTTAAAGCATCAGAAGAAGCTAAAGACGTTAAATTAGCAGAAGAAGCTAAAGATGTTAAAGTAACAGAAGAAGCTAAAGATGTTAAAGTAACAGAAGAAACTAAAGATATTAAAGTAGCAGAAGAAACTAAAGAAGTTAAAGTGGCAAAAGAAACTAAAGAAACTAAAGATGTTAAAGTAGCAGAAGAAACTAAAGAAGTTAAAGTGGCAAAAGAAACTAAAGAAGTTAAAGTAGCAGAAGAAGCTAAAGATGTTAAAGTAACAGAAGAAGCTAAAGATGTTAAAGTAACAGAAGAAACTAAAGATATTAAAGTATCAGAAGAAACTAAAGACGTTAAAGTGGCAAAAGAAACTAAAGATATTAAAGTAGCAGAAGAAACTAAAGAAGTTAAAGTAGCAGAAGAAACTAAAGACGTTAAAGTAGCAGAAGAAACTAAAGAAGTTAAAGTAGCAGAAGAAACTAAATATGTTAAAGTAACAGAAGAAACTAAAGACGTTAAAGTAGCAGAAGAAACTAAAGACGTTAAAGTAACAGAAGAAACTAAAGACGTTAAAGTAACAGAAGAAACTAAAGATGTTGAAGTAACAGAAGAAACTAAAGTAGTTGAAAATAAAAATACAATAGTTGAAATGGTTGAAAATCAACTGCCAAAAGTTGTAATACCAGATTTAGATATTGAAATCCCTGAACCTGATGAGTCAGAGCCACTTCCAGATCCAATTGCTGAAAAATTTGAAGTACCAGGACTTGCGGAATTGGTTATAGCTCTACAAACACCAGATAAAGAAGAAATAGTTGAAAAATCACCAAAGAAAGGTTTTATTAACTCTGTAATTGGCAAGCTAAAAAACAGGTGGAACATTTAATGGATTAGATATTTTCATGCTCTTTTCTGCATTATAGAGACGTGTGAATAGTGCATATGCTCTTTGCCCTCCTCATTGAAGGAGTGGCAGTTCACCGTTTTTCCTAAATGCACACGTAACGATGAGATAAAATATATAATAATAAGGAGAAATAGCGATGAGTAAAAAATTAATAACATCAATGGCCATTGCAGGTTTAACCCTTGTTTTTAGCGGCCTCACAACATATGCAAATGCCAGTCCTGGAATAATTTATCATATAGATGAAGACCGTCTTGAAATAAATGGATTAGACAGTGATATTTTGGCTTTAGAAATTGAATTTCCAGATAAGTTACCTATAAGTATAAATGAAGAACAAGGCAATTTAGTAGTTATAACAAATCAAGATAGATTATTTATTTTCTCAAAAGTTCAGCAACCATTTGGAAATACTATATATATTGATATAGATGATTTAGTAGAAGTTGAAGAAAAAGTAAATATTGAACTGGTAGATGTTAATGGTACTATAGAACAAAAAAGCACAACTATTAATATTCAAGAATATGTTGACGATAATAATGATAATAGTGGCGAGGATGAGGACTACTATAAAGAAACTGTAACTGTTTACGAGGCAAATGAAAGAGGTGGAGTTGCAGAGTCACAAATTGATATTGAAATTTATGATGCATATTCACAATATACTGATTTATATTTTGATCTTGAAGATGATATCCTAGAAGATGCCATAGATTCTGCTATAGATGAAGCTAAAAAAGAAGATGCAAATGCTCGTGTTCAAATTAATGTGGAAAGCTCAGCTGAACTTGAAGGCGTTGAGCTTAGATTAGACTCGGATGTTCTTGAAGAATTAATAGACCTTGATAACTCTGAATTTGAAATTCATACTGATGTTGGAGTTTTTGAATTTGACACTGATGCTCTTGAAAGTCTTCTTGATCAAGCAAATGGGCAAGATTTATCATTCCTAATTAGAGAAACCGACGGAAATACTAGCAAACAAAGAAAAGTTATTGATGATAACGTTGCCTACGAAATTGAGATTATCAAAGGTGGTAGTAAAAATCTTACTGAATTTGACGGAGAAATTGAAATAAGTCTTCCTTTTGATTTAGATAATATGTCTAAAGATGAAGTTACTGTATACTATGTATTTGAAGATGGTAAAGTACAAATTATAGATAGCAATTATTCAACTATTTCAGACCAAGTTCAGTTTAAAACTGACCATCTATCTGTATATATGATAGCTTCTGAAGATTATGCTGATGAACTTGATGTAGTAGACGACGATAAAGACGACAACAATAACAACAATAGTAGTGGCGGTAATAATAGTAGCAGCGGCAATAATAATAATAATAATAATAATAATAATAATAATAATAATAATAATAATAATAATAATAATAATAATAGTAGCAGCAATAACAATAATACTTCAAGACCAGATGTATCAAGACCAACAACCCCTGATAAAGAACCGATTAATTATTATCTTATAAATCCATTTACAGATATGCTTAATCCTCTTGAATGGTATTATGAAGATGTACTTAGTATGTATGTAAAAGGCTATATTAATGGAATGACTAAAACAACATTTGAGCCACATAGCACCGCCACCCGAGCACAACTTGCAACAATATTATATAATGTAGCAGGTAAGCCAAATGTATTTAGCATAAATAAGTTTAATGATATAACTTATGCAGATTGGCATGCCAAATATGTAACGTGGGCAGCAGAAAATACTATATTTAATAGTTATGGAGATAATACATTTAGACCAGATGCTCCTATTACACGTGAAGAATTAGTTTCAGCTATCTATAATTATGCTAAATATGCCGGAGTGAATCCAACAGGCTCATCAACAGTATATGCATTTGTTGATGGCTACGCAGTATCATCTTGGGCTATACCTGCTGTTGAATGGGCAATTTCAAATGGGATTTTAGCAGGAAAAGACGGAAATAGACTAGACCCTAAAGGCACAGCCACTCGAGCAGAAATTTGTGCAATTATCAATAGATTTTTAACAAATTATCAAATAGAGTAAATAAAAATATCAAATACACGGAGATGGATAGCTATCTCCTTTTTTGCTGTAGCTTAATCCCCTGAGTAGCAGAAGCTTTAGCTGACGGAATAGATCTAGGGAAGCTATCAAATACCTTGAGTAAAAATAAATAACAAAAAAAATAGACTATAGACAATCGTCTACAGTCTAAGGCAATCTATCCAAAAGATAAATTGCCTAATTTTTTTATTAAATTTCCATTATAATTGGTAATACCATTGGACTACGCTTTGTTTTTTGCCAGACAAAATCACGTAAATCATCTCTAACATAATTCTTTATAAGCATCCAATCTGTAACTTGATTTCTTTGGCACTTGTCAAGAGTTCGTCTAACTACATTTCTTGCTTGATCCATAAGGTTTTCAGCTTCTCTAACGTAAACAAACCCACGAGATATTATATCAGGTCCTGCAACAACAATTCCTGCATCATCAAGAGTCATAACAGCAATTAAAAGACCATCTTCTGATAAATGTTTTCTATCTCTAAGAACAATATTTCCAACATCTCCAACACCAAGACCATCTACCAAAACTTTGCCTGATGGAACTGTGCCTGCAACTTTCATAGAATTTCTGTCAAGCTCTAGTATATCACCAATAGATAATATAATAATATTTTCTTTTGCTATACCCATATTTATAGCAGTGTTAGCATGAGCTTGCAAATGTCTAAACTCACCATGAACTGGTATAAAATATTTTGGTTTAATAAGAGCAATCATAAGCTTTTGCTCTTCTTGAGCAGCATGACCTGATACATGAGTATCGTCTTTAACTACAATTGCTCCTTGTTTGGCAAGAGCATTAATAACGTTAGATACAGTTTTTTCATTTCCTGGAATAGGTGTTGCGCTTAATATAACAATGTCTCCTGGTTTTATTTCAACTTGTTTATGCTCAGCTTTTGACATTCTTGAAAGAGCTGCCATAGACTCCCCTTGAGAACCTGTCATAATAATTACAACTTGATCATCAGTATACTTTTTTAGCTCATTTACCTCAATTAGCGTATTTGTTGGTATATCTAAATACCCAAGTTCACTAGCTATTTTTACAACATTGACCATGCTCCGTCCCATAACTGCCACTTTTCTATTATTGGCTGAAGCTGCATTTATAACTTGTTGTACCCTGTCTACATTAGAAGCAAAAGTAGCTACCATAATTCGTCTATCTTTATATTTGTTAAATATACCAAAAAAAGTTTCTCCAACCATTCTTTCCGATTGAGTATAACCTAGCCTTTCTGAATTTGTGCTATCAGAAAGAAGTGCTAAAACTCCTTTTTGTCCGAGCTCTGCTAGTCGGTGCAAATTTATAACTTTTCCTCTTATAGGAGAATAATCTATTTTAAAGTCAGCTGTATGAACAACTGTTCCAACAGGTGTCCAAATAGAAAGCATTACAGTATCTGTAATACTATGATTAGAACTAATAAATTCTACTTTAAAACTGCTACCAAATTTAATTGTTTCTCCATCTTGAATTACAACTCTTGTTGTTACATCCATTAGAGCATGTTCGGTTAATTTATATTCAATAAGAGCATTTGTCAATTTTGTGCCATAAATAGGCACATTAACTTCTTTTAAAATATAAGGTAAAGCTCCAATATGATCTTCATGCCCATGTGTTATGATAAAAGCTCTTATTTTATCAAGATTTTTTGCAAGATATGTTACATCAGGGATTACTAAATCAATACCTAACATCTCATCTCCAGGAAATGCAAGCCCACAATCTACAACTATAATATCATTTTCATACTCAAAAACAGTCATATTTTTGCCGACTTCACCTAACCCCCCTAATGGAATAATTTTTAATTTTGATTTTGGTTGTCTAGCTCTCAAATTGTTTCCTCCTGAATATTTTTTCCGACCTGTCTGATAAGGTAGAATCATTATAATCTCTTAAAGTAAATATGTCAACCAAATTCAATATCATACTCATCACTTTCCATAAGAATAAGACTTATTTGTTGAAATTCTTCTTCATTTTCTATTAAAGAATAAATTAAATTATCATTTTTATCTATGGTTTCTTTTAAAATTGTTGCTTGCTCATCTTTATCTGCTACTAACAAATATTTATTACCATTAAATATTGTACTATCAATGATTTCAAATAAGACTTCATCATTAGTTTCTTCATCATAAAAAATTATTTTATTCAATTTTTTTACCTCTATTAAATTTTTAATTACTAGCATCTAAATAATTCTGTAAAATTATAACTGCTGCTAGTTTATCAATTACCTTTGCTCTTTTCAGACGACTTACATCAGCTTCTAATAATATATTTGTAGCGGCTACTGTGCTAAGACGCTCGTCCCATAAGATTACTGGAATTTTTAACTTATTTTCGAGCTTAGTCTTAAACAACATTGTTTGTTCAACACGTTTTCCAGAAGTATTATTCATATTTTTAGGCAAACCTAATACAATTTTACATACTTCTTGTTCTCGACAAATTTTTTCTAGCTCATTAATAGTAGCTTTTATATTTAAATCATCTTTTCTTCGTATAATAGAAACAGGATTTGCAATAAGAAAAAAAGGGTCACTTATTGCTACACCTGTTGTATTTGTGCCATAATCAAGCCCTAAAATTCTCAAGAACTCGTCCCCATATAAAAAGCTACAAGCTCCTCCAAAATTTCGTCACGTTCTAATTTTCTAATTTTGGTTCTCGCTCCATTATAACTTGTAATATATGTTGGGTCTCCTGACATAATATATCCTACTATTTGATTGATAGGATTATACCCCCTTGATTTAAGATCCGAATATACTTCGAGCAAAATCTCTCTTATAGACACTTGCTCGGGTAAATCAAATTTAAATTGCATAGTTTCATTTAATTTTTCCATCATAACCTCCATTCTGAAAAAACGAATTTTTATAACACTATTTCTCCTATTAATATATTATCTTCTCGTTTTTCAATTTTTATTTTAATAATTTGATTTATTAACTCCTTATTATTATTTACTTTAACTTTAATATAGTTATTTGTAAAGCCAGTATTACTATTTTCAAATAATACCATAACTTCCTTACCTATAATATTATCTAAAAATTTATTTCTATTAAATGTTTGAAGTTGCTGTAATTGCTTAGCTCTTTCTTCTTTTATATTAGAAGCTATTTGACCGCTCATTTGAGCTGCTCTAGTTCCTTTCCTTATTGAATACGGAAAAATATGAATATCCAAAAAGCCTATTTTATTCACAAAATCAAGAGTTTCTTGAAATTCTTTTTTAGTTTCTTGTGGAAATCCTACAATAATATCTGTTGTTAAACCAACATTAGGTAAGACTTTACGTATTTTTTCCACACTTTCTAAATACATATTAGTTGTATATTTTCTATTCATTCTTTTTAATACTGTGTCTGAACCACTTTGCAAAGATAAATGAAAATGATTGCATAACTTTGGAGTTGTTTGTAACATATTTATAAAATCATCATTAACTATATTAGGTTCAATAGAACTTAATCTAATTCGTTTAATGCCTTCAATTTCAGCTATTTTTTTTATAATTGTAACTAAATTTGTATTTTCTAAATCTTTTCCATATGAGGCTACATGAATGCCAGTTAAAACAATTTCTTTAAAGCCCGCATTACTTAATCTAATTGCTTCATTAATAATATTATTTTCTTTTCTGCTTCTAATTTTGCCCCTTACATAAGGAATAATACAATAGCTACAATAATTATTACACCCTTCTTGGATTTTTAAATAAGAACGAGTTTTAGAATTGGTGGTTGATATTTCAAGCTCTTCAAATTCGTTAACTTGCATAATATCAGAAATTGGAGGTGGAATAAGATTTTCTATAATATTTACAATATTTTTTCGGTTATCGGTTCCAATAACTATATCAATTTCTTCTACTTCTTCTTTAATCTTTTCTTTTGAAATTTGAGCATAACACCCCATAGCAACAAGCGTGCTATTAGGGTTTATTTTTTTAGTTCTTCTAAGCATTTGACGACATTTTCTATCACTTAGATGTGTAACAGTACATGTATTTACAATATATACATCCGCAGGTGCATCAAAATCTACTAATGTATATCCTTTTTTTTCAAACAATTCTACAACTGCATCAGTATCATATTGATTTACTTTGCATCCTAGTGTGTATACAGCTATAGTTTTTTTTAATTTATTTTCCAAAACTTCCTCCGATAACTCCTCTTACTTTAATCTTAAGCATTTCTTTGGCTTTCATTGCTATTAAGAGCTTGTATGTCCTTTAGGCTATAAATAGCTTTTTCCTCATAAATATCACTAATATCTCTTTTGTTTGGTATTTGTTTTTCTTCTATATCTTCTTGATCTTCTTGTGGATTGTTAATAGTTTTTGCAAATATAGAATTAATAAAATATGAGTTAACATAACATAACATTCCAGGAATTATTAATAATGTTGGTGGTATAAATGCTATGATGATAACAGATATGACATTTAAACAAAGCATAAAAAAGCCTGTAATCAAATGTTTGTTAGTAAAAACAAACGATAACACAAATATATCTTTTACTTTTAAATGAAATCTTGATAAAATTGCAAATGCATATGTGGTTAAAACAATAACTTCAACACAGAAAAATAATGTAAACCCTGAGTACAATATGTGAACTATACCATCAGGAACCACAAACATTATAGGAATATATCCATTAACTAAATAAGCTCCTGCACTTGTCCAAGTAATTAAAAGAATTATTGTCATCAAAATAGATTGTTTTAAATTTTGTTTGTAACTTTTAACAAAATCCCTACATATATATGAATCTTCTTTGCGTATTTTTTTTCCATAAACATAAAACAGTGCACTAGTTGATGTGCCTATTGTAACAATAGGTATACAACCAATAACAAACATTATTGACAAAAGCATAAAATCAGCTAGTTCATTTCCTACTCTATAAACTGGTCCATCCAAATCAAAAATTTTCATTTTTTCCCCCTTATTTCTCTTTTAAATAGATTATACTCTAAAAAATGATAAAATAAAAGACTTTTTTTTAAATCTATTTAAATTTTGGCTTGAATTTATCGGCGGGTTTGTATATTCTATTATTATTACATTATAAAAGGAGAAAAAAATGCAAAAAATAGCTGTTCTTACCGATAGTTGTTGTGATTTAAGTAATAAGACTTTAGAAGAATATGGAATATATCAAATACCGTTACGAATTATTTATAAAGACAAACAATATTTAGATAAGGTTACTATAACACCCAATGAAGTTTTTAAAAATTTACACATTGAAGTACCAACAACATCTCTTCCAGATTATGAAATAGGCACCAAAATCTTTAAAGAAATCGAAGAAGCAGGTTTTACTGATGTTTTAGTAATAACTATATCACATGCATTATCTGGAACACTTAATAGTATAAAACTTATGACAGAGCAATTTCAAAATCTAAAATTTCATTTTTTTGATACTCTTATGCTTGGCTATCCTCAAGGTGTAGTTGTAAGAGAAGCCGCAAAATTAGTTAAACAAAAACCTGATATATCTTTTGTATTAAAAAAACTTCCAGATATACGTAAACGAGTACATGGCTATATTTTAGTTGATACACTTGAATATTTAATTAAAGGAGGACGTTTAAGTAAATTCTCGGGAGCAATAGGAAATGTGCTCAATATTAAACCAATTATTGGTCATAATGAAGAAGGAAAACTTTATGTATGTCAAAAAGCTCGTGGAGATAAACAAGGAAAAAGTAAATTAAAACAAATTTTGCAAGATTTTCTTGATAAAACTTCATGTGAAGTTTGGGTTCTAAGTGGAGCTGCCAAAGAAAAAGCTCAAGAGTTTTTACAGGAAATTAAAAATATGAATGGTATAACGGACATTCATCTCGAAGAAATAGGAGCTGCTATGGGAATTCATACGGGTCCTGGAGTTATAGGACTTGTAGTTTTAGAACAAAAATGAATTTTTTTTTCATAATACTTTCATTTTATATTGACAATTTAATGTTTTATATTTAAAATTAATAATATAGAAAATTTGTAAAGGTGGTATTTTATGGAAAATAATTCTTTAGAAGTTTTATCAGAGCACATATTTACAGCTAACAAAATTGAACTAGATCTTTTTGATAAATACGAGGTACGAAGGGGATTAAGAAGACCAGATGGAACAGGAGTTTTAGTTGGACTAACTCATATAGGTAATGTTCATTCATATATTATAGATGAAGGAGAAATTGTTCCAGTACCTGGACTACTTACCTATCGTGGTATAGATGTAAGTTCTCTTTGTAATAATGCAATAAATGAGCAACGTATGGGGTTTGAAGAAACTTCATTTTTACTTCTATTTGGACATTTACCAACCGCACAAGAGCTAGATAATTATAATTATTTGCTTGGTGAGCGCCGCATGCTCGATCATAATTTTATAAAATCATATATTTTAGATAATCCAAGCCAAAGTATTATGAATGCTATGGCAAGAAGTGTTCTTGCTTTATATACATTTGATGATAATGCAGAAGACAATGACATTGAAAACGTTTTGAACCAAAGTCTTACCCTTATAGCATCATTTCCTACGCTTATGGTATATGCATATCAAGCTTATATTCACTATTATAAACATGAAAGTCTTTTTATTCATAAACCACAACCCGAGCTAAGCACCGCAGAAAATATTTTATATATGTTGCGTCCTGATAAAGAGTTTACAAAATTAGAAGCAACCCTTCTTGACTTAGCTCTTATAATTCACGCTGAGCATGGTGGTGGTAATAACTCAACATTTGCCACTCATCTAATAACATCCGCTTCAACAGATACGTATTCTGTAATAGCAGCTGCACTTGGTTCTCTAAAAGGTATACGTCATGGAGGAGCTAGTTTAAAAGTGCTTGAAATGTTTGAATGTATTAAAGATAATGTTGTTGATTGGAATAATGAGGAAGAATTAAAAGATTATCTTAGAAAAATAGTTAATAAAGAGGTATTTGACAAAACAGGTCTTATATATGGAGTGGGGCATGCAGTATATATAATTTCAGACCCAAGAGCTACAATTTTAAAATTTTATGCTGAAAAACTTGCCATTGAAAAAGGTTTAGAAGATGAGTTTAAATTGCTTACTCAAATAGAAGCTCTTGCTCCTATTGTGTTAAATGAAACTAAAAGCTCATTTACAAAATTGTGTGCAAATGTAGACTTTTATTCTGGGTTTGTATATAGCATGTTAAATATTCCACAAGAACTATTTATCCCTCTTTTTGCTGTTTCAAGAATTGTAGGTTGGAGCGCTCATAGATTAGAAGAACTTGTAAATACTGGTAAAATTATTCGCCCAGCATATCGCAGTGTTGAAAGACGACATGAATATACTCATATTGATGAAAGATAAAAGGTATAACTCCCACTTGTATAATAAGTGGGAACTTTCATCGAATGATTAAAGATAAAATCCTGTAGTAACTTCTTCTCCATTCCATATATCTTCATCAGAACGAAAATACATTGTTTGGATAGTTCCATCTCTAAGAAGATATTGCACTAAAAACACCTGACCCTTTTCAATGCTCATAGGATAATTAGAATACGGTAAAATTTGTCCATTTTTAGGAGCATCCGCAAAATCTAAAAATGAGTTTTCAATTCTCCAAAATTTCCTTGAAATATAATCAGCTGTCAGATTAGTTAAATCTTGCTCACCAAAATAAAATGCTTTATATGGTTTATCATTTATTATAACATTATCCGTACGAATAATTTCAATATTCTTAGGAGCAAGGTATGTTAAATTTGTAGTTACTACTCTGTCACCATATTTACTATAAAGCTTGCCTGCCATTCTTGAGGCTGATAAATTTGTATGAGCAGATCCATAGATGCCCATGACACTTTCATCTCCTACTGTTTCCATTTCTCTTATAAAATTTTGAGCTAATATATATTCCCTATAATTGTTATTTCGTGTTTGATAGTATTTAATACCTTGTACAATATTTTCTAAAGTTAATATATATTCATCGGTATTTGTAAGATTATTTTTTTGTAAATAATCAACATATTCAACACCAATATTATAGTATTGATGTCCCACATCAGTTCCATGAAAAATTGTATCTGGATAGTCTTCTTTAATTGTTACAAAAAACTCTTTATTTTCAGGAATATACGGAACTCCATCAGCTATCATAGTATCATAAATTCCATCTAAAATATCATTATTATCTGCCTGCATATATTGGTTTAAAAATTCTGCAGTATAATAAGGCAATTCTAAAAATAAATGACGTGTTCCTTGTTCGTAATATTCTCCCCAAAGTTCTAATTCTTTTTCCAAAATTTTAGGTACATAATGTTGCTCACCATATAAATAAATTTTATTTGTTTCAATAGCCTGAACTTCTGTTGTATAAACAGTACCTATTAACAAACTTGTTACAAGAAGTGCACTAAAACTATTTAATTTCACATATATCCTCTCCTAATTAATTTTGTAGCTTAACAATGCTCCAATGTTCCCAGTCTCCACTTTTAAGGAGGTCACTGAAAAAGTCTTTTGATATCAAGAAAGCCTCCCCGTATAGCCTCTCCTTTTAATGGGAGGTGCCTCGTAAGAGGCGGTGGGGTTTGGGAAGGTGGCAGCTTTAGCTGACGGCGAGGTTCAGAGGAGGTGGCGTTAGCTACCAAACGGACGATTGGGGAACAGTAGACTTCGAAACAACTACATATTTTATAGTAATATTTTATGCGAGATTAAAAGGATTAATGTATCAGTTAACATTATACTAATTATTGACAATTATTATAATGTAGTATAAAATTTAGTTCAAACTACTTTGTAGGGAGAATATATCAAAAAGGAGCAAGTTTATGAGCGTTAATTGGAATTTAGATGTACTTTATAAAGGATTTGAAGACCCAAAATTTTTAAAGGATTTATCGGATTTTGATGGAAAAATTACAAATTTTAGTGATACTGTTTCTAATCTTATTAGTTCACGAGAAATTTTAGTCGAAACACTTACACAATATCTCAATAGTTTAATAGAAATATATACAGCTTCTCAAAGGCTTGGAGCATTTCTTTCTTTAACTTTAAGTGTAGATTCTACAAATGTATTAGCTAATAAATATAAAGTTCAACTAGGAGCTAAAGCTAGTAAATTGACAGAACCTACGACTAAAATGGATGAATTTATAAATTCAATAGAAAATATTGATGCTGTTCTTGCTCAGTCAGACTTTTTAACAGAACATAAATTTTTCTTTAAGGAAATAATAAGACAAAATGACTATATGTTATCTGTAGGAGAAGAAAGTATTATTTCCAAGCTCAAAAATACAGGTTCTTCAGCATGGGTAAATTATAAAAATAAATTAATTTCCACTCATAAGGTAAATATTATATTAGATGGAGAAAGTAAGCAGTTACCTTTAACAGAAGTATTAAACTTAGTTGATTCTCCAGATGCTACTGTGAGAAAAACAGCCTATGAAGCAGAAATTAAATCTTATGTAACCATAGAAGAAGGCGTGGCAGCAGCACTAAACGCAATTAAAGGTGAAGTTTTAACCGAAGTAGAAGCAAGAGGTTACGATTCAGTAATACAGATGACGCTCGAAGAATCGAGAATGGATGACAAAACTCTTAATGCAATGCTTGAAGCAATGAAAGAGAGCATGCCTATATTTAGAAAATATTTGAGAAGAAAAGCAGAACTACTTGGACATAAAAATGGTCTTCCGTGGTATGATATATATGCTCCTATTATTAAAAAGGAAATGTCTTTTTCATATGAGCAAGGCAAAGAATTCGTCGTTAAAAATTTTAGAACTTTTAGTGATAAACTAGCTGATTTTGCTCAGTATGCAATGGATAATGATTGGATAGATGTATATCCAAAACCAGGTAAAGTTGGTGGAGCATTCTGCTCTGGTCTAGCAGTTGTAAAAGAATGTAGAATACTTTTAAACTATGGAAATACTATTGGAGATGTAAGCACTTTCGCTCATGAGCTAGGTCATGGTTTCCATAATCTTTGTTTAAATAATGAATCATATCTTAATAGAAGCTATCCTATGCCACTTGCAGAAACAGCATCAATATTATGTGAAACTATTGTAAAAAAAGCTGCTGTTAAAGAAGCTCCTGAAGATGAGAAAATTGCTATTATAGAAGCTGAAATTTGTGGAGCTACACAAGTCATAGTTGATATTTATTCAAGATATTTATTTGAGCATGCATTTTTTGAAGCAAGAAAAGAAGGATATGTATCAGTAGAGCAAATTAAAGAATTAATGTTAAATGCTCAAAAAGAAGCATATGGTGAAGGTCTTGATGAAAATGTGTTGCATCCTTATATGTGGACTTGGAAAAGTCATTATTATTATCCATCAAGAAACTTTTATAATTTTCCATATGCATTCGGATTGTTGTTTGCAAAAGGATTATATGCTAAATATTTAGAAGATAAAACTAATTTCCCAAATAGATATGAAGAGTTATTGGCAGTGACAGGCAAATTGAGCATTGAAGAAGTTGCTTTATCAATTGGAATTAATGTAGCTCAAAAAGACTTTTGGCAAGCATCATTACAAACAATTGTAGATGATATTAATGAATTTTTAGAACTTACAAATAAAAAATAAAATAAGGGGCTGTAATAGCCCCATAAAAAAATCGCTACCCACAAAAGGCAACGATTTTGGCGTAAAATAAATGTATATTAAAACAAAATATCTTACAAAAAAATTGTAGCACATATCAATGTGCCAGTCAAGCTTATTAGTAAAAAAAATTATTCCAAAAAATAACAAACTTTAAGTAAATAAAACAGAACTTTACCTAAAGACCAATCTAACAACAGCTCGCTATTTTTTTGTTGTACTAAAAAATGTAGTTTTAGATAAATTAAAAAGTTTATACATAGTAATCCATTTATCTCCTACTGACAAGTAATCAGAAAATTATTTATATATTTCTCACTAAAAAAATGATACCTAATAAAAAAATATCAACTTATAATGGTTAATATTATTTAATATAATAATAATATAAACAAAGTATTAAAAAAGAGGAGGTATTTTATGACAAAATCATCAAAAAAAAATTGGAGGCAAAAATTATGGTCTCAAAAATATTTACAGTTGATGGTGTGGCCAGGTATTATATGGATGTTTATTTTTAATTACATACCTATGACAGGAATAGTAATAGCTTTTAAAGACTATAAAATAACTAGGTCAATATGGGAAGCTGATTGGGTAGGTTTTGAACATTTTATTGAATTTTTCACTGACCCTAAATTTACCAATATTATGACTAACACACTAGGCATTAGTTTATTAAAGTTAATAATAGGATTTCCATTACCAATTATATTTGCAATACTTTTAAATGAGGTTAAAAATGCAACATATAAAAAGTCAATTCAAACAATTTCATACTTACCACACTTTATATCTTGGGTAGTATTAGGCGGATTATTAATCACTTGGCTTTCAGAAACAGGAATGATTAATGAAGTATTAGTAAATTTTGGTATTTTAGATAAACCTATAGCATTTTTAGCAGACCCAAATTATTTTTGGGGAGTAGCACTAATATCTGATACTTGGAAAGAGCTCGGTTGGTCAGCAATTATATATTTAGCTGCTATTTCGGGAATAGATCAACAAATGTATGAAGCGGCAGCAATTGACGGAGCTACCAAGATGCAAAAAATATGGCATATCACCGTTCCAGCAATTAAGGGAACTATCGCAGTTATGTTTATATTAGCAGTTGCAAATATGTTAAATTCAAACTTCGATCAAATTTTCTTACTTGGAAATGTATTAAATGCAGATGCAAGCCAAGTTATTGATACTTATGTATATGAGATGGGTGTAGGTGCTGGAAGATATTCTTATGCAACAGCAATAGGATTATTTAAATCTGTTATAGCAATGATATTACTATTAATAGCAAATTTTACAACTAAAAAATTACAAGGCAGATCATTATTCTAAACAAGGGGAGGTGTAAATATGAGAATGTTTAAAAGAGGAAATAGAACTAATGGCGAAATGTGTTTTGATTGGGTAAATAATATATTAATGTTTTGTATATGTTTTATCACTTTATACCCAATATGGTATATTTTAGTAAATTCATTCAACGAAGGAGCAGATGCTATGCTCGGCGGTATATTTTGGTGGCCACGTGAATTTACAACAGAAAATTATGCTGCAGTTTTTGCAAATAAGGGGCTTATGACATCTTTTGGTATTACTGTCTTAAGAACATTAATAGGAACTGTAACTAATGTATTTTTTACAGCAATGGTAGCTTATCCATTATCAAAAGAGCATCTTATGGGCAGAAAATTCTACATAATAATGGGCACTATCACAATGTTTTTTAGTGGTGGACTTATTCCATCATTCTTACTTTATAAAAATTTAGATATTTTAAATAAATTTATAGTTTATATATTACCATCATTATTTAATTTCTTTAATTTAATTATATTTGTAAACTTTTTTAGAGAAATACCAAAAGCTCTTGAAGAGTCAGCATCAATTGATGGAGCAAATGATATAGTTATATTTTTAAAAGTAATTTTGCCATTGTCAAAACCTGTTCTTGCCACAATCGCTCTATTTACTGGTGTATATCATTGGAACGATTATTTTGCAGGTGTTATTTTTATTCAAGATGCAAGCTTAGAACCAATTCAAACATTTTTGTATAGAATTGTTGCTGAATCAGGGTCAAATCAAATGGTTGCAGCAGCTACCAATGTTGTAAAATCTACAACTTCGCTTTCTATTAAACTTGCAACAATGGTAATTACAACTTTCCCTATTGTTTGTGTATATCCTTTCTTACAAAAGTATTTTGTAAAAGGTATGCTCATCGGAGCTGTTAAAGAGTAGTTCAATTTCTAGTTAAGTTTAAGTATAAAAAAGGAGGATTTAGTTATGAAAAAAAGATTATTTTTAATTGGTTTATTAAGTAGTATGGCCTTATTAGGAGGATGTAGTTCAGATGAGGAAGCTAAAACTGAATTACCACCACCAACTCATACTGTTTCGGCAGATGTACCAGGTTGGACAGTAAATAATTCTCCGACGGAATTAGATTGGTATATACATTTTTCTTGGTTTACAACACCTTGGGGTGAAGATATGGTATCTCAAAAGATTACAGAGGAAACAGGAGTTGATATAAACTTTATTGTTCCAGCGGGAAATGAAGCAGAAAAATTAAATACAATGATAGCAGGAGATACACTACCAGACATCCTAACCCTTGGTTGGTGGGAAGGTCAAATCCCAGAAATAATTGATGCTGGAATGGTATATGCATTAGATGAGCTCGCAGAAATGTATGATCCATACTTCTTTGAAGTTGCAGATGATGCAAGAGAAGGATGGTACACTCACACAGATGGTCATTTATATCAATATCCAAACTCTTCATATTCTCCTGCTGATTATGAAAAATATGATAATATTTCTGCAAATCCAACTTTCTTAGTTAGAAAAGATATGTATGAAGCTCTTGGAAGTCCAGATATGAGCACACCTGAAGGATTTTTAGATGCATTAACAAGAGCAAAAGAAATGTTCCCTGAAGTAAATGGGCAACCACTTATTCCATTTGGAACACATGAATTTACTTCTGCTGGTAATATGTCACTAGATTTATTTTTACAAAATTTCTTAGCTATTCCATTTGAAAAAGATGGGAAACTATATGATAGAACAACCGACCCTGATTATATAGAATGGCTAAAAACAATTAATCAAGCTTGGCGAGATGGTCTAATTGCAAATGATGTATTTATAGATGCTCGGTCACAAATGGAAGAAAAACAAGCTCAAGGACGTTATTTTGCAATGTTATATCAGCGTACAGACTTTGCAGCTCAACAACAAATCCTTTATGCAAATGACCCAGATACAGTTTATGTTGCAATAGATGGTCCTAAAAATTCTGCTGGAGATGACCATACACTTCCAGGTGTAGGAATACAAGGTTGGACTGTAACCCTTATTTCTAAAAATTGCGAAGACCCAGAACGTGCAATTCAATTGCTCACTTATTTTATGAGCGAGCATGGTCAAAAACGTATTAAACTTGGTATTGAAGGTGAAACATATGATAATATAGATGGAAAATATGTAACTAAACCTGAAGTAACAGAGCTCAAAATGTCTGATAGGGTTGGATATGATAGAAAATATGGTGCAGATGATACATTTTGGATGATGCAAGATTTACCAATGCAACTTCAATGGACGGAGCCAACACAACCACCATTAGCTCAAATGGAAGAATGGGGATATCCTTATACCATATTTGCATCACAATATGATGGTCTTACTCCACCAATTGGCTCTGACGAAGAAACTATTGCATTAAAAATTAGTACATTATGGGGCGAAACTTTACCAGAACTAATTCGTGCAGAAACAGAAGCAGAATTTGACCAAATATTTGCTGATTTTGTGGCTGAGCGTGAAGAATTGGGATTTGCTCAATTAGTAGAATTCCAACAAAGTAAAGTCGACAGTAATAAGGCAAAATTAGGAATTGAATAAATTATAATTTAAAAACTAGGAGCTCACCATAGTTCCTAGTTATATTAATTTAATTTAAAAGGAAGGAGAAAGGAAGGAGAGAAGAATATGCGTAATATAAAAATTATAACTATGATTGCTCTTATTTATATTATTTATCTGAATGCACTACAGGATGATATGGTGGATACTGATAGATTAACTTTAGACTGGTATATCAATTATTCTTGGTTTAAAACTAATTGGGGAGATGATATTGTATCAAAAACAATATCAGATAAAGTAGGGGTTGATATCGAGTTTATCACCCCTATAGGTCATGAAAGAGATAAATTTTCATCTATGCTAAAAACAAATAGTCTACCCGATATTATAACACTAGATTGGAGCAGTCCATACATTAACGAAATGTTGCAAAAAGATATGGTATATGCATTAAATGAATTAGATGAATTATATAATGCAGGTTTTCAAGAAACTAGTAATATAGATTCATATAATTGGTATACTCAATCAGATGGGAATATATATGGTTATCCAAATGCATCATATACTCCCGAGCATTATCAAAATTATGATAATTTATCTTCAAATCAAGTATTTATGGTGAGAAAAGATATATATGAAGCTCTTGGAAGTCCCGATATGAGCACAAAAGATGGGTTTAAGCAAGCTGTTTACGATGCAACTAGATTATTTAGCACTGAAGATAACCCATTAATTCCAATAGGTTCAACTACATTTAATGAATATGGTGCTCTATCATTTGATACATATTTACAAAACTTTTTAGCTATTCCTTATGAAAAAAATGGATTGTATTATGATCGCAATACTGATGTTGAATATATAGAATGGCTAAAAGTATTTAATGAATTATTCCAAGAAGGTTATTTGTTAGCTGAAATTTTTACAGATCAACGAATACAACTAGAAGAAAAATTTGCTAATGGAGAATATTTTTGCATATTGTACCAAAGAACTGACATTACCAATCAGCAACAATCCTTATATCTTAATAAGCCAGATAAAATATATATGGCAGTAGACGGTCCTAAAAATTCTAATGGAGATAATCATATATTACCAGGCGTTGGTATAAATGGTTGGACATTAACATTTATTTCAAAAAATTGTAATAATCCTCAAAAAGCTTTAGAATTAATTACTTATATGATGAGCGATGAAGGTCAATTATTAACTGCTTGGGGAGTTGAAGGTGAAACATTTGATTATGTAGATGAGAAACCTGTCTTTAAAGAAGAAGTTATTGAGTTATTACAAACAGATAGAGAGCTCTTCGATAAAATTTATGGATCAGATTATACTTATTGGATGTTTCAAAATTATATTAGTAAGTATGAATATAAATCACCTAAAATAGAACCTTTAGCGCAACTTGAAGAATGGACATACCCTTATACAGAATATACAGGACAATATGAAATAACTTTCAGTGATAATGTTGCAATGACAAATCTTAATCATAAAATACAATCCTTATGGGGGGAATATTTAATCAAATTGTTAATTTCTGAATCTGAACAAGAATTTAATCAGCTCTTGAACGAATATATACATAACAGAGAACAGCTTGGTTATTATGATTTAATACAAGAAATTAATAAAAGAATGGCAATTTCTAAAAAAAAGTTGGGGATGAAATAAATGAAAAAAATAAAACAAAAATGGAATAAATTACAATTAAATCATAAAGTGGTTACTATGTTAGTTTTTGCTATTACAATTCCAAGTATTATTCTTATTACTACAATATTTGAAATTATGAGAATGAATACCATAAATCAAGAATTACAATCTCTATCCTATGAAATAGATAAACAGTTTTTAGAAATTGAAAAAAATATTATTACTATGGAAACAATAGAAAATTTTTTTATAAATAATAAAGATTTAATAGAATTTTTAATACAGGCAGAACATAGCAAAGTTACTACAAAAGATAGTATTAATTTTTATCAAGATACTATTCACACACTTGAACAAATAATTAATAGTAATCAAAGTTTATATCAAGTAAGATTATATATCCCACATAAAAATATACAAGAAATGATGCCTATTTTATATCATCAAGATAGAATACAAAATATGTCTTGGGATAAAGAAATAGACGGATGGCATTTTGGTTATGAAGATAATTTATTTATAAATTCTAGTCAAAATGAATTAATTATGTCTAATGTAACAAAAATATATCCTGAAGAAAATAATAATCATATTGCAATTATGGAAGTAGCAATGACTATGGAAACTATGTTTAATAGCATATACAACGCAGGAAAAAATGAATGTGGTTTTTTTATAGATAATAAAAATAATGTATATAGTAATAAATGCGAAAATATGATAGAATATATAGCAAATGATATAAAATCTTTAAGAGAAAAGTCTATTTTTTATAAAAGTTACAATGGAGATAGTTTTATTATTGGTTATTTACCTCTTAATAATTTAAATGGAAAACTAATAATTACAAAAAATATAACTTCTCAAATAAATATTCTCATAAGTATAGGTCTTTGTTTAGTCATATTAATAATAATTTTAGTATTTGCTATTACAACAATTTTTAAAAAAGTAACTAATAGGTTATTTAATAAGTTTTATGAAATTTTATATTCAATTCATGAAATTCAACGTGGAGATTTAAGTATAGTTATAGAAAAGAGTGGAGATGACGAAATCAACGACTTAGGTGAGCAAATTAATAAGCTAAGCAATCAAATAAAAAATTTAGTCGAAGAAAACGTTAATAGAGAAATATTAATTAAAAACTCAGAAATAAAAGCACTACAAAATCAAATAAACGCTCACTTTATATATAATGTACTTGAATCGATTAAAATGATGGCAGAAATAGAAGAGCATTATGAAATATCAGATGCAATAACAGCTCTTGGAAAACTCTTAAGATATACTATTAAATGGACTAATATCAATGTTACTATACAAGAAGAAATTGAGTATATTAAAAACTATATGATACTTATTAATTTAAGATTTGATTATGAGATATCTCTAAATATTTCAATAGACGATTTTGTTGGTAAACAATTAATTCCTAAAATGTCTTTACAACCTATAGTAGAAAATTCGCTCTATCATGGTATAGAAGAACTTGCAGAAGAAACAACTATATATATTACAGGAGTAGCTAATGAAACTGCTCTTTATATTGAAATAATGGATACTGGAAGAGGAATGGATAGCGAAGCTATAACCCGATTATATCAAAAAATAAATGGTGAAATTGAATCAGCTGGAGGAGCAGGCAATGGTATAGGACTAAAAAATGTCCAAGATAGAATTAGAATGTGTTTTGGTGATGAGTATAATTTAGTTATAACATCTAAAAAAGATGAGTTTACAAAAGTTAGAATGTATTTACCTATAACTCAAAAATAATAATTTAGGGGGGCACAAATGTATACTATATTAATAGTTGAAGATGAAAAATTAATCAGAAAAGGCTTAGCTTCTATAGTAGCAAGAAGTGGAATTTTAATTAAAGCTATTTTAGAATGTAATAATGGTCTTATTGCTCTTGAAATGTTACAAAATGAAAAAGTAGATATAATGTTTACTGATATTAGGATGCCTAAAATGAATGGTTTAGAGCTAGTTGATGAAATACAAAATTTACCGGAGAAACCTTTAATCGTTGCAGTAAGTGGTTATGATGATTTTGAATATGCTGTTTCTCTTCTTAGAAATGGAGTTAGAGAATATATATTAAAACCTGTCGATAGAGAGCAAGTTAAAGAAATCTTATATAAACTTTGTGCTGAAATAGATTTAAAAAAAAAGGGTAATCTAAATAATAAATTATTAGAAATTAATCAGTTAAAAACGTTATTAAAGGATAAAAATCTATTAGAAACAGAAAAAGAAATTATATTTAGTTATTATAGAGAAAGTTATGTTAATAAAAGCTATAGAATAATTTGTGGTGTAAATACTAACGAATTATCTTCAGAACTTGATATAATAAATTTAGGTGAAATAAATAATAATGAAGTTTGTATAATTTTTTCAAAAGATTATGATATATTAACCAATTACTATACTAATATAGGTGTTAGTAACATTAATCAAGGAATAGAAAATTTAAACCAAGCTTATATGGAAGCTCAAGTTGGAAGAAGATATGCCTTTTGCAGAGAAAAAGAAATAGTTGTTTTTAGTGATCAAATAGTTGCTGTTTGTCAACAAATTAGAGAAATAGAGCAAGAAAATAATAAATATAAATTAGATGCTTTTAAAAAAGCTGCACAAATTGTTGGAACTTCCAAAATAACAGACGCATTAAGACTTTTAAAAAATTTAGCTTTAGATATAGAAATGAATAAAGCTAGTTTTGCCACCTTATCAAACAATATGAATATTTTTATAAAAGAAATTTTAGAAATTTATAAAAACGTTTTGAAAGATGAAGAGATAAAGCTAAATGATTTAACAAAAATATTGAATTATCCTACTATAAATATATATATAGAAACTTTGTGTAAAACTATTTTAGATATTAATGAGACTATAAATAATAAATTTGATGATTATAGAAACAAACAAAAAATTCAAGAAGCTATAATATTTATTCAAAAAAATTTTAGTAAAGATTTAAATATGGCGGTAGTATCAAATCATATTTCTATGAATTACAGCTTATTTTCATATGTATTTAAACAATATACAGGGAAAAATTTTGTTCATTACTTAAAAGAGCTTAGAATGCACGAAGCTCAAAAATTGTTAATTTCTACAGAATTTAAAGTTCTTGAAATAAGCCATAAAGTAGGTTATAATAACGAAAAACATTTTATGAAAGCATTTAAAACGATTTATGGAGTTTCTCCAACAGAATATAGAAAAAATATGGCATTTAAAAATTAGAGCTCCTATACTATTTATTATACTAGAATAGATATACTTATAATTTAATTTAAAGAATAATAAGAACTATGGGAGGGAATATCTCAACTACTATTAACTGAGAAGCCCCCACTTCTATAAGTGAGGGTAGTTTGCTCAATGACCTATATATCAAGAGAAAGTTGTTTTTTATACACATTTTCAAAAATAGTAAAAGTATTTTTTCCACGCTTTTTGGATTGATACATAGCAATATCAGCTAAATTATATAGTTGATCAAAATCTAATATATCATCAGTAACTTCAGCAATACCAACACTAGCAGAAATAGTAATATTAATATTATCTTTTGAATAAGTCTTAGTAATTTTTTGACAAAGATTTAATGCTCTTTCATCTATATTAGGCATAGATTCTTTAAAATAAACGGCAAATTCCTCATCTGTAATATGACCAATAACATCAGCGTCAAAAAATAATCCATTTAAATTAGTTGCAATATCTTTTAAAGCATCATTACTAATATCACTTCCCAAATTATTTTTTAGAGCTTTAAAATTATCAATCTCAATTATAAATAATACTCCATTTTGAGCTTTAATAAACTTAGAAATAAATGTTTCTGTAGTTTTTTGAGTATATAATTTAGTTATAGCATTACGCTCAGCTTGCATGATAAGTCCCTTTTCATCTTGAATATTTTCAACAGTTATAATTGCTGTTAATAATCCTTTATGCTCTTTAAAAGAAACATATATGTAATGCCAATTAATGACACCATTTTCAATAACTCGATATTCAGATTTATATTTTCTAAGGTTATTTTTGTACATATCATTCATATAAATTAAACTTGTTGCCATTTTAGTTTTTGATTTATCTTCTTCAAATATAGAAATATTGCTTATAGTATCAACAAAATTATTATATTGAAGTCCTACAATTGTATCCTGAGCTTCTCCCTTATAAATATAATTAACTATAGTTTTATTACTACAATTAATCTCAAGTGTAGCTACTAAATTCTCATTTTTTATGGATTTTTTTAAATTTTTAGCAAAGTATTTTATGTCTGCTATAATTTCATAACCCATTATCATAAAAAGAGCAGCACATAAACTACACAGTATGCAGGCTCCAAATACAAATTGTTGTATAAAGAAACTTTTATGAACAATTTCTAATGTAAAAAAAGTCGTATTAAATACTGAGCTCATAATTAAACATAATAAAAATATAAATAAGATATTTAGTCGTTGAGTATCAGTGCTAATTAATTTTAAATATTTAACTTTAATAGTCTTTAAAATGATGCACATAGTAATACAACTTATAATTAAAACAATTAATCTAGTAATTAATAAAACATTTGAAGAAATGATTATGTAGTCTATATTACTATTAGTAATTAATGACATTATCGACCAAATTATAATGTTAATTCCTAAATGATAAATCATAATAATAAATGAGCAGCTTAATTTTAAGATTATTGAGCCAGTATATGATATAAATATATGCGCTATATACAGAAGGAGCAATATAATATAAAAAAACATTGGTGAAAATTCTAATGTGTAATTCATGATAAAACCAAAACTTGCTATAATTAAAGAAGTTATATATATGTTTGTCCAGTTTTTCTTTATAGAAATAATTTTGCTGACCAAAAAAGAAAATAATATAACATTTATAAAATAGAAAAAAATAAATAAAAATTCTAATAGTTGAAATTCCATAATGAGATTCTCCTTTTTTTTATACAAAAATTGTTATTGAATGTAACAAACTATTTATAAAAGATAGAAGGGTTGCTCAATTTTACTTAAAATTTATCATAAAATCAAGCTATTAATTAGTTACTATCTTCTTCATATTCATAATATAATATAACATAATAACTACTAAAAAACAATATTTTATATTTTGCTTAATATTAAGATTTTTATATTAAAAATGAAAATTATTTAACACTAGACTTATATATACAATTATGATATAATTCACAATAGTTAAATTTTATTGGAGGTTATTTTTATGATTTTAACAGTAACACTTAATGCAGCAGTTGATAAGAGATATGTAATTGAAGGTCTTAAAATTGGAGAAGTAAATCGCACAATTAGTACTAAAAATAGTGCTGGTGGCAAAGGCATTAATGTAGCAAGAGTCTGCTCTTTATTAGGCGAAAAAGCAATTGCAACAGGATTTGTTGGAGGATATTCTGGTCAATATATTGAAGATGAGACTAAAAAACAAGGAATAAAAAGTGAATTTTGTCACGTTGATGGAGAAAGCCGTTCTTGCATCAATATTTATGATAAAATAACTGCTATTCAAACTGAAGTACTAGAAGGTGGCATTAAAGTCACTAGTAAAGACGAAACTACTTTTAAAGAATTGTATACTAAACTTGTTGATGAGTGCAAAATAGTTGTGATATCAGGAAGTGTTCCTAGCGGGTCATCTCTTACAATATACAATGAGCTTGTTGAAATTGCTAAGCAAAAAAACAAAAAAGTAATTGTTGATACAAGTAAAGATTATTTAAAACGTGTTGTTGAAGTGAAACCTACAATGATTAAACCAAATACAGATGAGATTGCTCAATTAGTTGGTAAAGAAAATCTTTCAAAAGCTGAAGTTATAGAAGCCGCCAAAGAATTGCATCAAGGCGGAATTGAAATAGTGGCTGTTTCTCTTGGCAAAGATGGAAGTATTGTTGTATATGAAAATGAAGTTTATGAGGTAATTATTCCACCTGTAAAAACAGTTAATTCTGTTGGTTGTGGAGATTCTATGATTGCTGGATTTGCAACAGGATTAAATAGAGAGCTACCAATAGAAGAAATTATTAAACTTGCCAGTGCGTCTGGAACGTCAAACGCACTTAGCGAAGAAACGGGCTACGTTGAGCTAGGGCAAGTAAATGAGCTTATAAAACAAGTAAAAATCGTGAAAAAATCATAATTTAATTTAAACAACTAATTAGAAATTGGCTAAATAACTTATTCATAGAATCGTTATTTCTAAGCATAATTTCAGGATGCCATTGTACACCGATGCAAAATTTTTGTGTAGGACTTTCTACTGCTTCAATTATTCCATCGGATGCAGTGGCACTTACAATAAGCTCAGAACTTACCTGTGATAGGGCTTGATGATGAAAACTATTTACAAGAATTTTCTCGCCAAAGTATTGATAAAGTTTTGTTCCTTCTTGTAAATATACATAATGACACAAATCTTGTCTTTTCCCTGATTGTTGATGCATAAGTATATCATTATTATAATAACTTACATCTTGATATATACTTCCTCCAAGAGCAATATTAAGAATTTGACATCCTCTGCAAATTCCAAGCAAAGGTTTATTTTGTCTTAAAATTTCTCGTGTAATATTAATATGATACTCATCTATTATTTCATCGCAATTACCTAATTTAGGTTTTGATTCTTCACCATATAAATAAGGGGTAATGTCATCTCCACCAGGAATTAAGAAACCATCACAATATATGACTTGTTTAGCTATTTTATATTTATCTGTTGTATATGGAAGTAATATAACAAATGCCCCAAGATTTTCCAGAGCTTGTGTATATTCTACGCTTAAATAATGAATATCTTTACCAGTGCTTGCCATTGTACTTAACGGTATTCCAATAATAGGCATATAAGCTATCATTCCTTTCACAATGCTCAAAGTATAAATATATTATTCTTTTAATGAATAAACAAATAGTCCACTTCTAAGCTTTGGCTCAAACCAAGTTGATTTTGGAGGCATAACCTCACCAGCGTCTGCAATAGCTAAAAGTTCGCTCATTTCAGTTGGATACATAGAAAATGCTACTTTAAACTCTCCACTATCAACTAATTTTACGAGCTCATCTAGTCCACGAATTCCACCAATAAAACTAATTCTTTCACTTGTTCTTGGATCATCAATTCCAAGAATAGGTTTAAGTAGATTATTTTGTAAAACTGAAACATCTAATCTATCTTTTGGATCATTTGGGATAGTGTTAAGCTTAGCTTCTAATATATACCATTTCTTTTCAAGATACATTCCAAATTCAGAATGTTTTTTTGGACTATAACAGTCTATTACATTATATTCTATTACATTAAAATCTTTTCCTATTTTCATTAAAAATTCATCTTTGGTATTACCATTTAAATCTGTAACAACTCTATTATAATCTAATATATTAAGCTGTGTATCAGGAAAAAGGACTGAAAGATAGTAATTGAAATTTTCAGCTCCAGTAAAATTAGGATTTTGTTCTCGTCGTTTAAGAGCAACTCTACTTGCGCTTGCATTTCTATGATGTCCATCTGCTATATAAAGATTTGGGATAGTTTTAAATATATCTACAAGATTTTGAGCAACATAATTGTCTTTAATTACCCAAACAGTATGACTTACTTCATCTTCTGATACAAAATCATACACTGGAGCATTTTCATCAATATATTTGTTAATTATTTTATCAACATCATTATTTTGATGATAAGTTGAGAATATTGGACTTGTATTTGCATTACAATAATCAAAATGATTTACTCTATCATCTTCTTTATCAGGTCTAGTAAATTCATGTTTTTTTATAGTATTATCAAGATATTCATCTATTTTGGTTACACATGCTAAACCTATTTGATTATTTAATTTATAAATATAAAAATATTCTTGCTCATCTTGAATTAATATTTTATCTTCTAACATTTTATTAAAATTTTGCGTTGCTTTTTCATACACTTTTTTACTATGCGGATCGACATCTTCTACAAAATCTATTTCGCTCCTATCTACATGTAAAAATGAGTATGGATTATCTTTTACCATTTCTTTAGCTTCTTTGGTACTCATTACATCATATGGTAAAGAAGCTACTTTAATTACAAATTCTGGATTTGGACGAATTGCTTTGAAAGTTTTGATTGTTGCCATATTATTTACTCCATTCTGATAGGACTATTATTAAATTAATCTTACTTTAATCATTCCAGGTATTTGCTCAAGTAGAGAAATAATTTTATGCTCTTCATGTAATGAATCTAGATCTACGAGAGTATAAGCAATTTCTCCTTTTGATTTATTTACCATGTTATCAATATTTAAATTTTCATCTGCTAAAATATTTGTAACTTTACCAACCATTTTAGGTATATTTTTATGAATTAAAGTAATTCGAGGTTTATTTGTATATTGTGAGTCACAATTAGGAAAATTCACCGAATTTTTAATTACACCATATTTAAGAAACTCTTTTAATTCATCTGCAGCCATTTCAGCGCAATTCTCTTCACTTTCGGGAGTAGATGCTCCGAGATGAGGAATACAAATAACTTTTTCTAATGAAAGAAGTTCGGCAGTTGGAAAATCAGTAATATATTTCGCAATTATACCTTTATTCATTGCAGACATAAGAGCATTATTATCAACTAGTTCTCCACGTGAAAAATTTAAAAGTCTACAACCTTCTTTTACTTTTGAGAAAATAGTTTCATTAAACATATATTTTGTATTTTCACTATATGGCACATGAATTGAAATATAATCTGCTAAAGCTACTGCATCATCTAAATTTTCAACAATTTTTACATTATTATTCATAAGAAGAGCAGATGTCACTGATAAATATGGGTCATAACCAATAACTTTTAATCCAAGAGCAATAGCAGAATTTGCAACAAGTACGCCTATTGCTCCAAGACCAATAACCGCAAAAGTCTTACCATAAAGCTCAGGACCAATAAATTCTTTTTTTCCTTTTTCTACAAGGTCGGCTATATTATCTTGTCCAACTAAAGATTGTGCCCAATTTGCTCCAGCTATTATCTTACGTGAAGATAATAAAAGACCAGCTATAACGAGCTCTTTTACAGCATTTGCATTTGCTCCTGGAGTATTAAACACAACAATACCTTGTTCAGTGCAACTATCAATAGGAATATTATTTGTGCCAGCTCCAGCACGAGATATTGCAAGTAAATTAGGTTTTAGTTCAAAATCATGCATAGATGCACTCCTAACCATTACTGCATCTGGACTTGTTATATCGCTATTAACAACAAAATCTGTTTTATCTAACTTATTAATTCCTTTGTGAGAAATTTCATTTAATGTTAAAATATTATACATTCTAATTCTCCCTTTCAAAATTTTTCATTAGTTCTACCAATTTTTCTACTCCTGCTATTGGCATTGCATTATAAATAGACGCTCGCATTCCTCCAACTGTTCGATGTCCTTTAAGATTTACAAGACCAAGCAATTGAGCTTGTTTAATAAACTTAGAATTTAGTTCATCGGTTGGTAATACAAAAGGAACATTCATAAGTGATCTATCTTTTGGGACAACTGTTCCTTTAAATAATTTACTATTATCTAAAAAGTCATATAAAATAGAAGCTTTTTTCTTGTTATATTCATACATATAAGGAACTCCACCCATTTTTTTAACCCATTTAAATACAAGTCCTGCAAAATAAATCGAATATGTTGGAGGAGTATTATATAATGACTTCTCTTTTGCATGTATGCTATATTGTAACATTGTTGGCGTAATAGCCTGATGTTTTCCTATTAAATCATCTCGTACAATAGCTATAGTAACTCCTGCAGGACCTAGATTTTTTTGAGCTCCTGCAAATACCACACCAAATTTTGTAATGTCATATGGCTCTGCTAATATATTTGAGCTCATATCTCCAACTAAAGGTATCCCATTTGTATCTGGCAATTTATCATCTGATATATGAGTTCCATAAATTGTGTTGTTAAGTGTTAAATATGCATAGTCTGCATCTTTATCAAAAAGAGATGAAGAAAGTTCTGGAATGTAATTAAATACTGCATCCTCAGATGAAGCTACCACATTAATTTCACCATATTTTTTAGCTTCTTCAATTGCTTTTTTGCTCCACTGACCAGTATTTATATAGTCTGCCTTTTTAGAATTATTTAATAAATTTAATGCTACCATTGCAAATTGGGTACTAGCTCCGCCTTGTAAAAACATAACACTATAATTGTTTGGAATATTCATGAGCTCTCGCAAATCTGCTTCAGCTGTGAAAATAATATCTTCATATACCTTGGAACGATGACTCATTTCCATAACTGACATACCACTATTACTATAATATAAAAATTCTCTTTGAGCTTCTTCTAAAACTTCTAACGGAAGCATACTAGGTCCTGCAGAAAAATTAAAATGTCTTTGCATATAACTAATCTCCTTCTATATTTAATTGTAATACTTAAAATTATAGCACATCAAATTTGTTTTGCAAGATTATATATCACAAATTTCATAATCATGATTAGTAAGTTTTAAATTAACACCACTTGTAATATAAACTTTTTTATCTTTTGTAACAAAAATTGCTTCAATCCCATAAAGATTTTCTACAAATTCTAAACCATCTTTAAGACCCATTGCAAATATTGCCGTGGATAAACAATCACAATCAAGTGAATTTCTACCAATGATGCTAACACTTGCAAGATTATTTATAAATGGATAACCAGTCTTAGGGTCTAATATATGATGATATTTTATGCCATCAATTTCAATAAATCTTTCATAAATTCCTGAAGTGACAATAGACTTATTATTTAACATAATGGAAGCAAAAATTTCACCTGTTTCACTAAATGGATCTTGCAGCCCTACGTTAACATCTCTATTTCCAAGTACAAATACATTTCCACCAATATTAATTAATGCTTCGTCTACCCCTTCTTTTTGAAGCGTATTAAACACAACATCGGCTGAATACCCTTTAGCAATACTTCCAAAATCAAATTGCATATCTTCATATTCAAAATTTACTATTCTATTATCTCTATCAATATATACATTCCTATAATTTACTAAATTTAATGCTTGTTGTATTTCATCATTTTCAGGAAGTTTTTCAGTGGAAAACCCATTTTTCCATAAATTACTAAGTGGTGCAATAGTAATATCAAATGCTCCTTTTGTGAGCTTACTATAATAAATTCCTTTTTCAATTAAACTAAAAATTTCATCCGACAGCTCTTTATTATTAATATTATTAGCAAGTGAATCTTCTTTTGTTAAACTAAGAGTTTCATCTATTCTATTTAGCTCGTCAAAACAATTATCTAATGCTTTTTCATATTTTGCATCGTAAATTGTAATACTGGCAAAAGTTCCCATTAAAAATTCAGTTCGTTTAATAACTTTTACATGTTCAGCTAATAAATTGGGAGCAATTAATAAAAACGTAATTAAATAAATCAAAAATCGCATATACACTCCTCCACGTTAAATATAAGAAAAAGTATGTCCAATATTTGAAAAGTTATTCTTGAATATTATTGTTCTATTAATAATGATGTAATAAAAAGGATGAATATACATATAATGGTATTGTGATAAAAATAGAGAAGAGGTAACTCATGAAACTTAAAATGGTAATTGCATTAGGACTTATAACTTGCTTTACAAACATAACTTTAACTAATATATATGCACAAGAGCAACATATTATAGAAAATACTATAGAAACTGCTCCATTAACTAGCATATACACATATAATTCAGATAATGAATTAATCAGTTATATTAATTATGAATATGATAAAAATGGCAATCTAATAAATGAAATTTGGCATGAGAATGATCAAATTACTTATTCTTATCAGTATGAATATGATAAAAATAATAATCTCATAAAAGACATCATGTATGATAATGGTAACATAAGTTATCACTATGAATATAAATATGATGAAAATAATAATCTTATACAAGATATTGGGTATGATAATGGCAACATAAGCTCTCATTATGAATATAAATATGATGAAAATAATAAGGTTTTACAAGAAATTTTTTATGATAATGATAATATAAGCTCTTACAATGAATATAAATATGACGAAAATAATAATCTTATACAATTGATTTGGTATGATAATGGTAACATGATCTCTTATTATGAATATAAATATGATGAAAATAATAATCTCATACAAGATATTGGGTATGAAAATGGTAAAATAATATCTCAATCAGAATATGATAAAAACGGCAACACTATAAAGAGCAGTTGGTATGATAATGAGATACTGAATACCTATGAACTTGAATATGATAATAGTGGAAATTTAATAACGGAAACTGTTTATGTGAATGGTACAATAGTTGATCAATATAAAGTGGAATATGTATATAATGAAAATGATATTATGATACGGGAAAATTGGTATCTAAATGATAAGCTTGATTGTCAATATGAATATGATGAAAATGGTGCTTCAATTAGAGATATTTATTATTATTACGAAAATAATAGAATTACTACTGTTGATCAGACTAAATATGATGATAGAGGTAATTTAATAAGCTCCAGTACGTATGAAGACGGGATATTAACTTATTCCTTTGAGCAGGAGTTTAATGAAAAAGGTGATCTTATAAACTATACGTCCTATGAAAATGGAGTATCTTCTGAATGTACACATGAATATGAATATAATTCTACAGGTGAAATAACAAAAGATATGGTTTATGTAGATGGTGAATTGTTTTCTTATACCACACATGAATATTTAAATTAATTAATCTATTAATCAAAGAGATGATATCATTAGTTGGTATCATCTTTTTTTGTTTTTTACTTATTTTGCAATCTACTTTTTACAATACTTTTTAAAACCAAACAGCCAAATAAAATAGCTATAATTTGCATATATAAAGGCTTATGATGTATGTGCACATGAATCATATTAAGTGTTTGATTTGAAATTATGTTATCTAATAATAAGCCAAAAAATACACTACAAACTGCTACACAAGCTAAATACACAGCCATAGTTTTTTTACCAAGACTTTTTAATAAAATAGATAATGATGCAATATTTGTTACAGGTCCTGCAAATAAAAATACAAATGCTGCTCCAGGAGACATTCCTTTCATTATAAGTGAAATTGCAATAGGAATGGATGCTGTTGAGCATACATACATAGGAATACCAATAATCAACATAAGTATCATGCTAAAAAATGGTGTTGTAATTCCTGCTAAAAAGTCTTCTGGAATAAAAGTACTTATAAGAGTTGCAATTAACAGACCAATTACAAAATTAACTGCAATTTCGTCTAAAAATTCACCAAAGCCATAAGTAAATATGCTTTTAAATTTTTCCTTAAAAGATAGAGTATGCTCAACTTGTTTATTACTAGAGCAACAACTAGCTACTTTAACTTCTTCTTTCTTATGTGAGCAACAACTAGCTACTTTAACTTTCTCTTTTTTATGGGAGCAACAACTAGCTACTTTAGCTTCGTCTTTCTTATGTGAGCAACAACCAGCTACTTTAGCTTCTTCTTTCTTATGAGAGCAACAACTAGCTGATTTAACTTCTTCTTTTTTATGTGAGCAACAACCAGATGTTTTAGCTTCTTCTTTTTTATCTGAACAACCACAACTAGTTTTGCTATTGTCATACGTTATAACTTCTTTTTTGCAAATGATATTTGTTACAATTCCTGAGAAAATTCCTGATATAAAAGCTGCAATAGCTCTAAATATTGCAAAAAATGGTCCCATCATTCCATATGTTGCAATTATACTATCTACACCTGTTTGTGGGGTTGATGTTAAAAAACTTACAACTGCTCCTTTACTTGCACCATTTTTGCCAAGATATAGTGCTGTGGGGACTACTCCACATGAACAAAGTGGAAGAGGAACTCCAACAACAGACGCTTTTACTACTGATTTTGTATCATCTTTTCCTACATGTTTTAATACTGTTTCTTTTTTTACAAAAGCATGTAATATACCAGTAAATATTATACCAATAACTAAATAAAATGACATATCTACAAACAAATCCCATAAATTTCTAATATATTCCATAAAGTTCTCCTTTTTATATAATATAGTTTACATAATAGTATACCCCCCTATCTTTGTCAATATGATTACTTTTACTATTTTTTTAAAAAAAATTGAAATTTTGAAAAATTTTAGTTGCATTTTTTTAATATTAGTATATAATGGAAATAAACAAATAATCCAAATGATATTTGCTGGAGAAAGCATATGCTTACCGATGGGGTAATTCTCTCAGGTCAAAAGGACAGCAAATGGATGGAATTCTGGAGACGACTATTGAAATATATAGTGGCCGAAGGTGCAAGCGAAAGCTAATCTCTCAGGCAAAAGGACAGAAAAAACAAGATTGATCCTATTTATAGGACCTAATGTTTTTTTGTCTTTTGAGAGATGCAATTTAGCATCTCTTTTTTGTTGTTAAAAGTTTTTATCATCTCATAACGAAAGGAATGATTGTTATTATGTTAAATAAAATCAATGATATAGTTTGGGGAGTACCACTTATTGCACTTATATTATTTTGTGGAATTTTGTTAACAATACGTTTACGAGGATTACAAATTACACAACTGGGCAAAGCGTTAAAATATATGGTAAAAAATGAAGAAGATGGAACAGGAGAAATTAGTTCATTTGCAGCATTATGTACAGCATTATCTGCAACAATAGGAACAGGAAATATTGTTGGGGTTGCATCTGCAATTTCTACTGGTGGTCCTGGAGCATTGTTTTGGATGGAAGTTGCCGCATTTTTTGGAATGGCTACTAAATATGCAGAGGGGTTTCTTGCAATAAAGTATAGAGAAATCGACGAGAATAATCATGTTTTAGGTGGACCATTTTACTACATAGAAAAAGGGATGGGTAAGAAATTTACTTGGCTTGCAAAATGTTTTGCTGTATTTGGTTGTCTTGCAGGACTTTTAGGCATAGGAACTATTACTCAAATTAATGGAATAACTTCTGCTATTCAAAACTTTTTTGATCCAAACAAAACACAAGTTATATTTAATATAGGTACAATAGGAATTACACTTAGTACAATTATAGCAGGTACTATTGTAACTATTTGTGCAGCACTTGTTATAATTGGTGGTATTAAGCGAATATCAAAGGTTGCTGAAATAGTAGTACCGTTTATGGCTATAGTATATTTTATTTTAGGTATTTTGGTAATTATCTGTAATATTGAGCTTGTTCCTGGTGCGTTTAAAGCAATATTTATTGGAGCATTTAACCCACAAGCAGTTGCTGGTGGAATTGTTGGTATCACAATAAAAACAGCTATTCAAAAAGGAGTTGCAAGAGGAATATTCTCAAACGAAGCAGGTTTAGGATCTGCTCCAATTGCAGTAGCCGCAGCTTCCACTAAAGACCCTGTGCGTCAAGGACTTGTTACAATGACAGGTACATTTATAGATACAATTATTATTTGTACCATTACAGGTCTTGCAATTGTTATAACAAACGCTTGGAATCCTGAACTTGGTCTTGCTGGAGCAGAAATTACGATGTATGCATTTAGTGAAGCTCTGCCATTTTCATCTACAATAAGTTCATTTTTATTGATGAGCTGTCTTGTATTTTTTGCTTTTACTACTATTCTTGGTTGGGATTATTATGCTGAAAAATGTATTGAGTATCTTGCAAAAGGTAAAAAGAATTATATTAAAATTTATCGTATAGCATATATTACAATGATTTTTATTGGACCATATATGACAGTTGCTGCTGTTTGGACTATTGCTGATATTTTTAATGGACTGATGGCTATTCCGAATACAATTGCTCTTATTGCCTTATCTAAAATTGTAGCTCAAGAAACCAACTTTAATTAAATAAATATATTTTTTAAGCAAAAATATTTAAAAACTCCATATACTTATTATAAATGAGCTAGTGGAGTTTTTTTATTAAGGAGGTTTTTATGGAACAAAAAGAAATATGTTATATTGCATATATTAATTTAACACCCCACCCAATATCTGTATTAATAGAAGAAAAAATGCATATCAAACAACTTTTGCCAAAACAAGTAAAAAACTACAAGAAAATAACATCAAGTTATCATGATATTACAATCATAAACCAGCAAAATGCTCAGAAACTTTGTACTAAAAAAGTAAATTTAAGACCAAATACAAGTTATATATTAGTAATATCTCAAACACTTAAAAATGAGCTTGAATATAAATGTACTTTATCAGAAGAAAAAAATATTCCCCTTAAGAATAACTGTTGTGCTGTAAGAATCGGGAGCTTTACTAAAGAAGCTAAAACTATTAACTTATGTACTAAAAATGAAGAACCAAAACTAATTAAAAATCCATACTTAAATTTAAGTAATTATTTGATTTTAGATACAAAGAAAAAATATTATTTGGAAATTTTCAACTCTTTTAACAAAAAAATCAATTGTAATTTACCTAAAATTAAAAAATTTAGAATTTACTCCCTATTTTTAATGTATGACTCTTCTAAAAAAAATTATTATTTTATGCCTAATATAGATAGAACCTCTTATAAATGTAACAATTTAGTTAAAGAAATTCCAACTCCAAAAATTCATAAAAAATTAATCAAAGAAAAAAAGAAGTCAAATAAAGCTAAGAAATAGACTATAGTAATTGTAGTTATAAATTATCCATATATTTTTACTAACAGTCTCCCATCATCCACCTATAGTCCACACTTTTAATGAAGCCACTGAAAAAGTCTTTTGATATCAAGTTTAAATAGACTTTTTTGGTAATAATAAAATTTAAGGATGCAAATACTATATTTAAATATTTTAGTTTTTCAGGAGTCTGAACTGAGCCCATAAGTCCAGACGAAATAAAGGGTGAAGTTATGTTGACATATGAAAATAAAGTAGAGATATACACGAGACGAAAAACAGGTGAAACTATCAACAGTATATCTAGTAGATTTAAAGTTCATAAATCTGATATAAAATATTTAATTAGATTGATAGATTATCATGGATTAGAAATAGTAAAACCAACAAAAAGAAAAATATATTTAGACGAATTTAAAGAACAAGCAATTAATCGTATTTTAGTAGATGGAGATAGTATCAAGTCAGTAGCTATTGAACTTGGATTTAGTTCTGATAGCATTTTAAGCAACTGGGTGAAATATTATCTAAAAAATGGGAATACTCTTAAAAAAGATAATAAGAGGAGCTTCTCAATGAAAAAGACTATTAAAGCTACAAATACACCAAAAAGTATAGAAAAAAATGTAAAAGAAGAAAATTTATATTTAAAAGAAGAAATTTTATATTTGAAAGCTGAGAATGAATATTTAAAAAAGTTGAAAGCTCTTGCTCAAAACAGCAAAAAGTAATAATAATTGATGAGTTAAGAGCTAAATACCCATTAAAAATGCTTCTTAAGATAGCTAAGATACCACGTTCAACCTACTATGAAATAAGAAATAGACAGGATAAAGATATTAAAAATATTGACATTATAAGTGAGATAAAAGATATAGCTATTAAAAATAAGATGTTATATGGTTATAGAAGAATAACTCTTGAATTAAAAAATAGAGGTTTTAATGTAAACCATAAAAAAGTATTAAGACTTATGAAGAAAGAAGGGCTACTAGCAATAACTAGAAGAAAACGTAAATATTCTTCTTATAAAGGTACTATTGGTAAGATAGCAAATAATCATATTAAACGAGATTTTGAAGTTACAGGACCAAATCAAAAATGGTTCACAGATGTAACAGAATTTAATTTAAAGGGTGAAAAACTTTATTTATCACCTATATTAGATGCTTATGGAAGATATATTGTTTCATACAATGTATCAAAAACAGCTGATTTAAAACAAATAAAAGATATGTTAGAAAAAGCTCTAAAAGATAAAGCTGATTATAGTGGATTAGTATTTCATTCAGACCAAGGGTGGCAATATCAACATAATAGTTATCAAAAAGTATTATCTAGTTATGGAATTATTCAAAGTATGTCAAGAAAAGGAAATAGCATTGATAATGGACTTATGGAAGGCTTTTTTGGCATTATGAAAAGTGAAATGTTTTATAATAAAGAAAATATTTATAAATCTATTGATGAACTAACTATTGCAATTGATAAATATATGAATTATTATAATAATGAAAGAATTAAAGTTAAGTTAAAAGGACTAACCCCTAATCAATTTAGGAATAAGTCCACATTATATACGAATTAAAACCTATCCAATAAATCGGGTTCCGTTCAAAAAGGGGGGACTACTAGTAAACGGTAACTTTATATGACGATTGACTTTAGCTATTGAATTTTAAGTAATGCTCCATATTTGTGTTTGCTTGATAGCCTCCCCTTTTAAGGGGAGGTGGCAGCTTTAGCTGACGGAAGGGTTCAGGGGAGGTGTCCTCTTTAGAGGCGGTTGGGTTTTGGGGAGCTGACAACTTCAATTAACGGTAGAGAGAACTATTAGTTTTATTCATCTAATTTTAGTACGCTCATAAATGCTGATTGCGGAACTTCTACATTTCCAACTTGACGCATACGCTTTTTACCTTCTTTTTGTTTTTCAAGCAACTTTCTTTTTCGGCTTATATCTCCGCCATAACATTTTGCTAATACATCTTTTCGCATAGCAGAAATTGTTTCACGAGCAATAACTTTGTTACCAATTGCAGCTTGAATAGGAATTTCAAATAAATGTCTTGGAATTTCTTTTCTCAATTTTTCGACTATTTTACGACCTTTGGCAACACTACTACTTTCATGCACAATTAATGACAGAGCATCTACCATTTCTTTATTTACTAATATGTCCAGTTTCACTAGTTTTGATTCTTGATATTCACTTAATTCATAATCAAAAGAAGCATATCCTTTTGTTCTTGATTTTAAAGCATCAAAAAAATCATATATAATTTCATTTAGTGGAAGTTCATAAGAAATTACAGCTCTAGTTTCTTCAATATATTCCATTTCAAGATATATTCCACGTCTTTCTTGAGCAAGATCCATGACAGCTCCTACATAAGTTGCAGGTACCATAATTTTGGCCAGTACCATTGGTTCTTCCATATATTTTATATTTGAGGGGTCAGGTAAATTGGCAGGATTTGACAAATCAATGACTTCTCCATTAGTTTTATGAACTTTATATATTACGTTTGGAGCTGTTGTAACAAGGTCTAAATTATATTCTCGTTCAAGTCTTTCTTGAATTATTTCCATATGCAATAGCCCTAAAAATCCACATCTAAATCCAAATCCCAGAGCTACAGATGTTTCTGGTTCAAAACTTAAAGCAGCGTCATTTAATTGTAATTTTTCTAAACTGTCACGAAGATCTCCATACTTTGCTCCATCAGCAGGATAAAGCCCACAATATACCATCGGATTTACTTTTTTATATCCAGGTAGTGCTGTAGCGGCTGGATTTTGAGCATCTGTAATGGTATCACCAACACTTGTATCTTTAACATTTTTAATACTTGCTGTAACATATCCAACTTCACCAGCTTTTAAACTTGTAGTAGGTCTAAATACTCCTGCTCCAAAATAACCGACTTCAACAACTTCAAATTCTGCTTTTGTTGCCATCATTTTAATACGTTGTCCTTTTGTAATTTGTCCTTCTTTAATTCTACAAAATATTATTACTCCCTTATATTGGTCAAAAAGTGAATCAAAAATTAATGCTTTTAAAGGTGCATTTAAATCACCTTTAGGTGCTGGAATCACTTTTACAATTTGTTCTAATACGTCTTCAATATTTATGCCATTTTTAGCTGAAATTAGTGGAGCACTCGATGCATCAAGACCTATTATATCTTCTATTTGAGATTTTGCATTTTGAGGGTCAGCACTTGGCAAATCAATTTTATTGATTACAGGCATTATTTCAAGATCTGCTTCTAACGCAAGATACACATTAGCCAGTGTTTGAGCTTCTATTCCTTGTGCAGCATCTACAATTAAAATTGCTCCTTCACAAGCTGCAAGGCTTCTTGAAACTTCATAATTAAAGTCTACATGACCTGGCGTATCTATTAAATTAAAAATATATTCTTCTCCATCTTTAGCTTTATATATAAGCCTAACTGCTTGAGATTTAATCGTAATTCCTCGTTCTCTTTCTAAATCCATATTATCAAGAACTTGAGCTTGCATTTCTCTTTCTGTAAGTGTTCCTGTCATCTGTATTATACGATCTGCAAGAGTACTTTTTCCATGATCTATATGAGCAATTATGCAAAAGTTTCGTATTTTTTCTTGTTTTGTCATTGTATTTCCTTTCAAAATAATTATTTTTTCTATTATATCACTTAAAAAAAATTGTATCAACGCCACCCTTGTTTTTTAAATTTTAATTCCATATAATTTGTAAGATAAAATATAGAATTTGAGGTACAGTACATGACTATTAGAAAAGCAACAAAAACAGATTATCAAATCATTGTAGACTTTAATTTAGCTTTAGCAAAAGAAACTGAAGAAAAAATATTAGATAGAGATATTCTTACAAAAGGTGTAAAATATTTACTTGAAAATCCTGAAAATGGTGTTTACTATCTTGCAGAAATTGATGGAAATGTAGTTGGACAACTCATGTATACTTTTGAATGGAGCGACTGGCGATGTGGCTTATTTTATTGGATTCAAAGTGTGTATGTAGATAAAAATTATAGAAAACAAGGTGTGTTTAGTGCATTATATAGAAAAGTAAAACAGATATGTGATACAAGCGAAAACTCTTGTGGAATTCGCTTGTATGCAGAAATTGAAAATAAAGTTGCCCATAAAACATATCTTAGCATTGGTATGGAGCAATGTCATTATAATATGTTCGAGTACGAAAAAAAAGTTATTTCTTAAGTTCAAGTGTTTTATATGGCGGGGTGGGGTCTAAAATAATTTTATCAGCTTCTAGCTTAGGCAAATATACTTTATTATCTTTTAACCGTTTTTCTATCCATCTATTGCATATTAAAATCATAAGAGCAATTATTGGACAGGCAATAAACATTCCGACTGCACCATAAAGTTTACCGCCTATAGTTACACTTGCAATAATCCAAAACGGGGTAATACCAAGAGAATCACCAAGAATTTTAGGTCCTAGATATAAGCCGTCAAATTGTTGTAACAATAGAATAAATATTGCTACCATCAAAGCTGGAAGAAATCCTTCAAACAGTGTAATTAATATAGCTGGAATACCACCAATAAATGGTCCGAAGTATGGAATCATATTAAAAATTCCAACAATTAAAGAAAGTAGCAACGCATACGGATTTTTCATAAGCCACAAGCCGACAAAACAAATTACTCCTATTATAAAAGAATCTAATGATTTGCCCACAAAAAAACGTATCATCATAAAATGAGCTTCTCTAACTAAATCTATAATTCTTTGAGCTGTTTCTTTTTTAAATGATGCATAAACAAATCGTTTTCCACCGTTTACAAAAGTTTCTTTTTGACTAAGCACATACATAGCAACCATAAAAGAAATTATTCCATCTAAAAAAAGTTTTAATAAAGTTACTGTACTAGAAATTAAAGTTTTTGTTATTGTATTTAATCCTTCTATTATAAAATCAAAAATAGAATTTATATCAATTATATTAAACGCATCGTTTATGACATCTTTCGGGATTATAGGAAAATTAACTGCAATATATCCTTCAACATCATTAACAAATAAAGTAATAGTATTAATATTAGCTTGAACATTTTTAATTACAAAAGAAATATTTTCTACTAATTGTGGACCCAAAAATATAATAAAAAGATAAATTGCTCCAAAGAAAATTAAATATACCAATCCTATTGAAAATCGCCTAATTCGTTTGCTTTTTTTAGCTGTCATAGACCCGGCACCAAAAACTTTACATAAATGTCTTTCAAAAAAATTCATAGATGGATTCATAAGATAGGCAATTATAAATCCAGCTGCTACGGATGAAAAAATAGCTCTTATTTGTACTAATATTTCAAAAATTTTAGGCATAAAGTTATCAGTACTAGATGATATTCTGTATACCAATATAGAACAGGCTACTACTAAAATTGAATAAATAGAAATTTTGAAATATTTTAAATCTAAAAACTTCCGCAAAAAATCACCTCCTAATTGTGAGTATAACATATAAATTAAATTTTGATAAGATATAATGAAAAAAAATATCAAAATATTAAAATATGTTGACAATATTATTTCTTTTTTATATACTTAATAATAATTAGACAACAATATATACTTAATACAATTTATTATTACGCATATATTAGTTTATGTATAAACATTTTATCTTAAATTAGGAGAATTTATATGAATAAAAAATTAATTGCATTACTTTCATGTTCTTTTATGCTCACTGCCTGTAGTAGTGCTAACGATAATACTGATATCTCAACAATACTTACGGAAAATGGTACATATCCAATTGTTAAAGAAGGCTCAGAATTAGTTATTGATGTTTTTGCACCTTTAAGAGGTGGCATTTCAACTTATGACCCTACAGAAAATACACTCTCAGCTAGATTTGCAGAAGAAACGGGAATTACATTTAATTATCAAGAAGTACCTGGAGCTGATAGACAAATAAAGCTAAATACGCTCATGACAAGTAGTTCTTATCCTGATGTAATTCTCGAGCACTATTGGTCACCATCTGAACAACTTTTATACGCAGAGCAAGGAATAATTATTCCGCTCAATGATTTAATTGAAGAATATGGTCCTAATATTAAAAAAGCCTTAGACGCTAAACCTCTAGTTAAACAAAATGTTACAATGCTTGATGGTAATATTTATTCTTTGCCAACTATTGGAACTGCTATGCATATGTCATCTGCATATAAAATGTGGATTAATGAAAAATGGCTTGAAAATCTAGGACTTAAAATGCCACAAACTATTGATGAATATACAGATATTTTGCGTGCATTCAAAAAACAAGATGCAAATGGTAATGGTGATCCCAATGATGAAATTCCTCTTACTGGTTCATTAAACGGTTGGAATACTGCTGCACATTACTTTTTACTAAATAGCTTTACATATTATAGCAATCAATCTAAGTTTATGTATGTAGATAATGGTGAGCTCATTTATTCAAGAACTACAGAAGGATTTAAAGAAGGTGTTAAATATTTAAACAGTCTATATGAAGAAGGTTTGCTAGATGAATTATACTTTACTCAAAATTCACAGCAATTACAACAAATTGGAAATAATCCTGGAGATAATATTTTAGGGAGTTCTACTGGTGGTTCTATTGCTTCTTTTCTAACTATAGGTGACTCTGACAGGTGGCTAGATTATGCTGCATTAGCTCCTCTGGAAGGACCAGACGGTACTAGAAATGCTATTTTATATCCAGACTACGGAAACATGGTACTTTCTATTAGTGAATCTTGCGAAAGTCCAGAGGCTGTTATACGTGCTTGGGACTTAATGTTTACAGGTAAAGATAATGATTTATTCCAACATAATCTTGAAGGCGAATTAGGTATTGATTATATAGCAGCAAATGAAGGTGATTTAAATGTTATTGGAGAACCTGCTAAATTTATTCGCGTAACAAATAATACTGAAAAAGGTGGTAGATATTGGAATCAATTGGGTCCTTGGTTTAGACCAGATGACCAAGAACTACAGTTTAAATCAGAACCAGATGATATTGAAGTTGTTTTATATAATGAAACTAATGATAAATATGTACCATATCAACCAGATCCATCTTTACTTGTTCCACCACTAGGTTTTGATACTGAAGAATCTCGAGAATTAATAGATATAGAACAAGTTCTTAATACTTATTTTGATCAAGTATTTGCTGAGTTTGTAACTGGAAAACTTGATATTGATGAAAACTGGGATAGCTATTTAGCAGAGCTTAATAATATTGGTTTAGCTAGATACCTAGAAATTTATCAACAACAATATAACGAGACAACTAAATAATAACAAGAGAGCTCATAACAAGGCTCTTTTGTATATTTTTTATCAAATTCAATAAAAAAGCCGCTCCTGTAGAGCAGCCTTAAAGCACTTTATAATCTAAATTAATCAATTTTTTTTAAAATAGTTGCTCCGAGTGGTGGAATATCAAGCACAATACGATTATCTTTATATTGACAGCTATCTGGCATAGATTCAATATCATTTAAGTTTACTACACCACTCCCGCAATATTCTGCTTTGTCGCTATTAAATATTTCTCGATACGTTCCAGATTTTGCTACGCCTATATTATAACCCATATGCGGATGTAATGAAAAGTTCACTACAACAATAATTTCTTCTTCAAAAGTTCGTCTAATATAAGATACAACTAAACTTTCCTTATTATCGCCATTTATCCAGTCAAAAGTTTCTCCTATATTTTCATCATGATAAAGAGCAGGAGTAGTTTTATACAAATAATTTAAATCTCTACAATAGCGTTGAAGCCCTTGATGTTCTGGATATTTTAATAAATCCCAAGTAAGTTGATTTTTCTCAATCCATTCTTGTGTTTGACCTATTTCACTACCCATAAAAAGAAGCTTTTTACCAGGATGAGTGTACATTAATGCAAACAATGCACGTACATTTGCAAACTTTTGCCAGAAATCACCACACATTTTATATATTAAAGGACTTTTGCAGTGAACAACCTCATCATGAGATATTGGCAATAAATAATGCTCATTATACATATAATTAAAACTAAAAGTCATTTTATTTAAAGCTTCTCCACGATAGTCATATTCTGTTTTCATAAAATTAAGTGTATCATGCATAAAGCCCAAATCCCACTTAAAATCAAATCCAAGACCACCATATTCAACAGGAACTGTCACGCCTCCCCAAGTGCTAGAATCCTCTGCAATCATAAGTTTAAAGGGAAAAATATGTCTCACCATCTTATTTAATTCTTGTAAAAATGTAGCTGCAGTCATATCAGGATGCGTATTTGAAAGATTTCCACCATATAACATAGAAGCTACAGCATCAACACGTAATCCATCAATATGAAATTCATTAAGCCACATATAAGCACTAGATAACAAGAAATTTTTAACTTCTCTTTTATAATAATCAAATAATAAAGTCCCCCATTCTGGATGCTCACCTTCTCTTTCATAGAGCTTTGTGCCATCAAAAAATTCAAGTCCAAATGCATCTTTTGGGAAATGACCTGGAACCCAGTCTAAAATTACACCAATGCCATTCTGGTGAAAACAATCTACTAAATGTTTAAATTCGTCGGGTGTCCCATATCTACTTGTAGGAGCAAAAAATCCTGTAACTTGATATCCCCATGAACCATCAAAAGGATGCTCTAATATTCCTATAAATTCTACATGCGTATAATTCATATCTCTTACATAGTTAACTAGCTGATTCGCAAGTTCCATATAACTAAGAGCATTTCCATTATTATCAAATCTCCAAGAGCCAATATGAACTTCATAAATATTAATGGGTTTATTTCTATTATTCACATTCTCAGTACTTTTGAGATAATCAAAATCATTCCAAACATAACTAAATGGATCATATGGTAAACTATGCTTTTTGGGTTTATCCCCAAAATGTTTTGCATATGGGTCTGCTTTATAAAGTAGCTCATTATTATGAGTTTTAATTTCGTATTGATATAAATCATTAGCAGTAAGATTAGGTACAAAAATTGAGAAAATACCAGAATCGGAAAGTTTAGTTAACATATGACGACGGCCGTCCCAATTATTAAAATCACCAATCACACTAACCCTTTTTGCATTAGGTGCAAATACTCTAAAAATACAGCCATTTACATCATCAATTTGTATTAGTCGACTACCTAAAATATCAGCAGAATAAATATATTCTTCATCCCTAAATGTCTTTAAAACATTTTTATCAACGGGATCCGAAAAGGCATATGGGTCTTCGCCTTCCCAGGTAGTGTTATTATGACCTATAAATCTTAAATAATATGGAAACTTATTTTTACATTTTCCAAGAGAGCCATAAAAAATTCCTTCGCCTAAACTTGGTAAAGGATATGCCCGTTGATTATTTTTATTTACTACCATAACCTCTTTAGCATCAGGACAAAAAACACGAACAGTAGCTCTTTCTTTATTATCGTTATCCTCAACATGCATGCCAAGGGTCATATTTGGATAAGAATCATCACCCAATTTTAAATTTTGAAAATCCATTGAAAAATCCTCCTTATTTTTTTTATATGATAATACTATTTTATTAAAAATAAAAGCCACTAAAAAGGTAATATCTGGGTAAAAAAAAGACATGGTTGCCCATGTCATAAATTATTTATTGCTTTATATGAATTCTAATTTGACTAACCTTATATTTTGTAGATCTGCTTACAATATCTTCAATTTGAGCTATATCTTCATCTGTTAATTCTGTTCTATCAAGCATAACATCAACATTTACATCATCTATTCTTACAAATACATCTTCAAATCCTTTTGCACGAAGTAAAGATTCACAATCATTTTCTTTTTCAATTTTATCTTGAAGAGCAAGAAGAGATTGTGCCGCTTTAGACTTTGTATCAGCATCAAGTTCAGGTTTTGAAATAAAGTCATTTAATTGTGCCATTTCACTTGATCTTGATTGCTCACGTATCATTTTCTCCTTTACAAAATACTCAGAAGAATTAATATTAGTCGATACTGTTTGTTGTGTTCCATCTATTTTTGAAATAATTACTTCTGCTCCCGCTGCACTAGGTGTTAAAGTTGTATTTTGAATAGTTTCATTTACATCAACATTATTTCCTTCAATATCTGGAGCAAGTATTAAAAATTCCATCAAGTTATCAGAATTAATATCTGTCACTTCCTCTTGAACTTTAATTTTTTCGTCTGTTACAAAAGTTGGTAAATTTTCAGGATTTGTTTTTAATTGTAAATATCCTCCTATAGCAATCATAAAAACTAAAACTGTAATTATTAATTCATTTCTTTTAAAATTATACATTTGCGTCCCCCTATTTATTTTCCATTTTTAATACCGTAACTTTATGTACGGGAATGTCTAATAATGATGAAACAGCATTAATAATAGCAGATTGAATACTAACATTATCTCCACCTTGTGCAACAACTAATACACCTTCTATTTGTGGCATATCTTCACGAATTACATAAGGATCGTTTCCACTCATTATTATACTACTTATATGGTCTTCCTCTGTTATTGTACTTTTCCCACCTTGTGAGTCTATTTCATCAACAATATTTATTCTAGTATTTACATCTTCTGCTAAAACTTTTTCAGATGAACTTTTTAGCGTAACCATAACGTCAACATCACCAAGGTTAGCTATTTTTTTTAATATATCTTTTAATTGGTCTTCAATTTGTTTAGCATATGTAGGCTGTATTTCTTTAGTAGTTTTACTTAATACTTCTTCAATAATTGGTGGTTCAGTTTGATTAAAAGTTTGAACTCCTAATAAAGATTCATCATCTGAATTTTCATAAATTATTGTTAACATAATTCCGATTATAGCAGTTGCAGCTAAAATAGCTGTTGTTTTTTTACCAAAAGCTCCTTCTATTTTATCAAAACTTCTTTCAAATAAATTTTTGCCCTTTTTTTCTTTTTCAGTTATTCCTTCTGTCATTTTATCAAGTGTTCTTTTAATAACAATATCTTCTACATCTTTAATTACTTTGTCTGAGGCTCTATTAGTAAAATTATCTTTTTTTTCATAATTGTATGGTGATTTTTCTGCTTGAGCGTTATCTGTCTCATCAGAAAAATATGTTAAAATATTTTTTTCGCCTAAACTAGGTTCTAATTGTGATTTTTTAAGTGTTTCTTGCATATTATTTTCTTTAGCTGCGTCTCTTATAGATGTTTTAGCATTATGTTCTTTAGCTGCGTCTTTTATAGATGTTTTTGCAGTATTTTTTTTAGCTGCGTCTCTTATAGATGTTTTAGCAGTATGTTCTTTAGCTGCGTCTCTTATAGATGTTTTAGCAGTATGTTCTTTAGCTGCATCTCTTATAGAGGTTTTAGCAGTATGTTCTTTAGCTGCATCTCTTATAGAGGTTTTCGCAGTATTTTCTTTAGCTACTTCACGTATACTTTTATTATGCGTATTTTTATCCGACATAATTGTTCCCCTTTCATTTTACATCTTGTACTAATATATATATATTAACCTGTCCCAAATTATAGAAGTCACTTAGTAACTTTTTTATTTCTTTTTCTATATTTTTTTGGTAAAGTCGAATACTATCTGACTTATTTCCAATAACTATTTTTGGAACCATTATCAAATGATCACCTGCATTTTTTTCTTCTTTTTTTGGTGAAACAGTTAATTCTATATCAGTTAATTGTGGTGTATAATTCTCCATGATAGAAGATACCATTACTTCCACACTAATGTCAAGTTCTTTTTCTATCCTTTCTTTAATTAGTGCTTTTTCTCTTAGTTCAAAACTATCTTGTAGTTCTCTTTCATAATCTTCCATTCGTATACCTTGTTCTGTCATAAGATCAAATTGTTCATTATATAAACTTATATATTCATCATATTTTGTTATTTCAAAAATATCCTCTTTAAACAATATCCCTACAATAGGAGCAATAATTGTATAAATCAAAATAAATCGTAATATAAGTTTTATATATTTTTGTAAAGCTGAACTTGGAAGGATCATTTCAATAACAACTATAAAAAGCATAGTCCAAACTAACACTTTTAAATATTCAATCATTTTTTTACGCTCCTTTACAATAATCCAGCACCAACACTCATACATACGACCAATGTTAATATAGATAAAATTGATACAACACCTACACAGCTCATAATAAACTCACAACCTTTTCCAATATCTGTTGCAGTTTTAGACATTTTTTTATCTCCCATAGTTTCAATAAATGCACCTGCAATATGAAACATACATATATATACAAATATTTTTAATAATGGAGTAGCAATTACTAATACAATTAAAATAATTACTCCTATACCAAAAGCATTTTTAATCATTCCAGATATTTGAATAATTATGTCCACTGCTCCACTTACAGCATTTCCTAAAATAGGTATAAATTTAGTTGAAAGCGTAAGACCAACTTTTTTCATAGTTGCATCTGTAAATGGTAGAGACATTCTATAAAGTCCCATAATTGTAAGACTTAATACAAATATAGTTCTTAAAGCCCATTTACTTACTCTATAATATAAAGCAATAAATTTATTAAATTTAAATTCCGCTGTTTCGCTCATATTATTTATAATTTGTAATATGATTACTATAACTACACTAGGTAATAATATAGTTTGAATTATAAACACCATAAGATTAAGAGCTCCAATGATAACAGGAGATAATGCTGCTGATGTTGCTATATACCCAGATGTTGCCATAAAAGCAAGTAAAGTAGGTAACATTATGAGCATAATTCCTTGTAAAGTATTTATTGTATTCTGAGCAACTTCTACAATTAATACTAATGATTCCATAATGCTATATAAAATAACTATATTACACACAAAAAAAGCGATTTTAGTTGTATTTTTTGATTCAAAAGCTGAGCTTAAGTGGTTAAGAAGATGACATAATAGTACAATCAAAATAAATCTTACAATAACACTTATATACATAAAAAATTCACCTAAAATACGATCTTTTATAAATTCAAGCATTACTGCTAAATTAAATTCTTTTTGTCCACTTAATATAAGACTTATTTCATTTTTTAAATTAAAGTCTTTAAGTTCTGGAACATTCTGAGAAAGTTCTTCTTCTAATTTATTAATTTCTTCCCAATTAAACAATTCAAGTTGTGTTTCTATAATTTGATCTGCGCTTATATTGGGAGATTGTTCTGTTGCTCTAATTTCTACTCCAAATAGGCAACAAATAAGTAATATTAATAGTTTAATCTTATGCATTTTGTCACATCTCCTTATAAAAGTGCCGTTATAAGTTCAACAAGCGCTAAAATTACAGGGGCTGCTACCACAAAAATCATTATTTTGGCTGCAAATCCGATTTTAGTCCCAATATCTTTTTCGCCAGCATCAGAGCAAAGTTGTATAGCAAATTCTGCTATATAAGCAATTCCTATAATTTTAAAAATAATTTCAAGATAAGTACCTTCTATGTTTATTTTATTAGCAAGCTCTGTAATAATAGAAAAAATAACATCAAGTTGTGTACAAGCAAACCCCAAAATAGCAAGTCCTACTAAAATTTTTATATAAATAGTAACTTTAGAACCAATAGTATCTAAAATTTTAATCAAAACAACACTTATTGCGGCAAAACTTACTAATTGTAAGATATTCATTTAATCACCGCCTCTAAAACGTAAAAAACGTTTGAATTGTAGTAAAAAAATCCATTATTTCATTAACTACAACCATAATTACTACTAATGTTCCAGCTATTCCAACATATTTTGAAGCATCTTTCATACCAGCTTGGTCTAAAATTTGTTGTACTGCCCAAAGACCAAGTCCAAGACCTGCAATCTTAAGAATTAATGTAATATCCATTTAGTTCCTCCTATATTAATACAATAACTATTGATAATCCCAATAAAATACCCATACTACAATAAACTTTACTACGTTTTTGATAGATTTCATTAGCATCATCTTTTTTTCTTTTAAGTTCTTCTAATAACCAATTAATATTAATTTTTTGTGTTTCTCTATCTAAAAAACTAATATCTCCAAAAGGTTCAATTATTTTTAAATCTTCTTCAGTAAGCTTTAATAATTTTGATGATTGTATAAGAGTATCTTTCCACATCTTTTTTTCATCAGTTTCATTTCTTTGTTCAAGTTTATATGCATACAAATAAAAAAGTTTATCTATACCATTACCTGTTTTAGCTGAAGTTAATTTTAATGCTTCAATTAAAGGAGTCAGTTTATATTCAATTTCACTTTTTAGGAGATTGAACCCAAAAAGCAACTCTTCTAGCTGTAAAACACGTTTTTTTTCCTGTGAATCATATACAAATCCTAAAATTGTACAGGATATTAAAATCAAAGCTAATCCCAATATTCTCATGTGCTCACCAACCTTATATCTCACTAAAATTATTGCCAACATCTATTATTTTACTGACAGTCCCAACCTTTGGACAATTAGAAAGAACCACTATTCTATCAAACAATTTTTTGTCCAACATATCTTTAAGAAGAGGTTTATTCAAGCAATCCTCAAGACCATATCCATGTATAGTACAAATAACAGAAACCCCCACAATCAGAGCATCAAAAATCGCCTTATAATCTTCATCTTTTCCAATTTCGTCAACAGCAATAATATCAGGAGACATAGATCTAAGCAACATATTTATACCTTGTGCTTTTGGAGCAGCATCAAGTACATCTGTTCGTAATCCAACATCGTTTTGCGGAACACCCATAAAACAAGCAGCAATTTCCGAGCGCTCGTCCACTAATCCGACATTATAAGATGTTCCTAAACTTTCCCCATTACTTAAGTTTCTTATAATATCTCGTAAGATAGTTGTTTTTCCACATTTGGGTGGAGAAACTATTAATGTATTGCACACTCTCTTATTTTTATATATGTAGGGAACAATTTTATTTCCCGCTCCAATAACTTCTCGTGCAACTCTTATATTAATTGCCGATATGTTTGTAAGAGTTTTTAAATTTTTATTATCTATAACAGCTTTACCTACAACTCCTATTCTATGACCACCAGAAATTGTAATAAATCCTGATCTAAGTTCATCTTCTAATGCATATAATGAAAATCCACTAGCAAATTTTAAAATTCCCTCTAAATCAGCTTTAGTTGCTATATATCCTTGTGTGATTTTGCATATACCATTTTCAAAAATTGCAAATTCATTCTCATGCGTTCTAAGCATAATTGGTTTGTTTACTCTTATTCTAATTTCTTCTAAATTTTTAATTATTGTTGAGCTTGTTCGTGCCAACATATATTTTATATGCCTTGGCAAAATTTCTGCAATTGTATCTATCATAAAAAAATTATCCCCTTTCGTAATATTACATTTATATATATTATATGCACAGCGAAAGAGGAATATTACAAAATTTGGCATTTTAATTTATTTTTTAGTATCAATTTTGGTGTCATCTTTAGTATCAATTTTTTTGTCATCCTTAAAACCTGGATTTTCAGTAGTAGGATTATTTAATATTCCAGCTAATACCAATATACCTAAGAATGCAGTTACTATTTCGTTATAGTCAGCTGGTATTATGTTAATTCCAAAAGCTGAAAGTAGTAAAGGTATAAATGCAAAAATAGCTGCCCAAAGACCATAATTTTTCCAACGATTGTCCATTTCTCTTCTCTCCTTTATATATTAATTTGTCTTAATAATATAATATGCACAAACTGAAAAACTGTGAAATTCCATCAGCTATTTTTATAACTTTTAATCGACTTATATATATATTATTGATAAGTTTTTTGGAGCAAAAGAACAATTTTTATAAGTTTATTGGTGATAACTTAGAAGCTATTCTCCTAGAGAAATATATGCAAATAAATATAAAGAAATAACAACTATTGTCGATATATTTTTATGTAGGAAATAATATGCTATTACTTAAATAAATATACGAAAAGTACGGGGAGGATTACGATGAATTTTAATACAATCAATCAATATACTATTAATAATAATTTTGGAAAGATAAATTATGGTTTGCATAATAAGGTTGAAGAGCCTACTCAAAAAGAAAACGGACACAGTAATAATGAAGTAAGTGAAAAACAACAAAGTTTTTTCACTATTTCTAAACAAGGAAAAGCTATGTCTGTGATTGATACTTTAACTAAGCAAAAAGATCAGCTTTTAGAAAGTAAAAATGCTCTAATTTCAAAAACATTAGCTAATGGTGGCGATATATCTGATATTCAAGCTGAGCTTGAAGTGTATGACGAAAAAATGATTCAGTTGGAAGAGCAAATTGCAGAAGAAAGAATCAAAGAGCAAGAAGAAGCTGCTATAAAAAAGAAAGAAGATTCAAAATTATATTCAAATCCTAATAATATAGAAGAAACTACAAATAAGCAGTTATCTGAAATTATAGGATTAAAAAATGATGTTGAAAAAATAGAGCAATCACAAGCTATTCAAGATGATATAGATGCTCAAATAAGAATTATTGAAAGTCACGTTAAAAGTGAATATGGAATTGTAAAAGAGAAAAAGCTTGAAGAAATATCTGAACTTAAAAAAGTATCAGAAAATATTTTAGACGATGTTAACGAACAACTTACAGATATTACCAAGTCAACCAATAGTGAATTTGTTACACAAAAATATGGTCAATATAAATTAACAGATCCTAATAAAAATAAGGTAGACTATAATTCTGTTGGCCAATTAATCAATGCGTACAGATAAAATAAATATTATTTAACAATAAGCCTATATACCAAAGTCAACACTGATTTTTGATAATAGGCTTAAATCATGCTAAATTAATAGCTTATCTCTAACAGTCATTAATGCAAAACCTAATAAATTTAAACCTTGCAAATTATTTATATCCGAAATTCTCTCATCATTAACAGTTCAAGATTTTGCGAAAAATGCAAAATCCTATTTATATTAAAAATTTCTTAATAATGGCGTACTGTACATCTCTATGCAGTCTGAGAATATTT
>LJHE01000010.1 GCA_001983555.1 Candidatus Epulonipiscioides gigas | reverse complement strand
GATGTTAATTTTTTCAAGAAAAAATATAATATAGATATTTATATTAACTGTGAAGTGATAGATATAAATCCAGCTAAAAAAACTATTACAGTACGAAATAATAAAACTAAAATTGTAACTAATGATACTTATGACAAACTTGTGATAGCTACAGGAGCAAGAGCAAGAATTCCCAATATTAAAGGAATTAATCAAGAGAATGTATTTTGTCTTAGAAATATAAAAGATGCACAGGATATCAAACAATATGTAAAAGTGAGAAAGCCTAAAAGTGCAATAGTTGTTGGAACTGGACCTATAGGATTTGAAGTATATGAAAATCTCATAAAGTTGGAGCTAGATGTAACAATGCTTGAACAATCTGACAAAATAACTTCTTTAGATCCTGATATGGCGAAATTTCTTAGAGTAATTCTTGAAAGTAAAGGATTGAAAATAAGGACAAGTATTCATATAATAGAAATTTTACCTAATACTATTAAACTAAATACAGGAGAAGATATAGATTTTGAATTACTAATTTTTGCAACGGGAGTTGTACCAAATGTTGAATTAGCAAAAGCAATTGGTATAAAACTCGGTAAATCTGGTGCAATAAAAGTTGATAGATATATGAAAACTAATTTAGAAGATATTTATGCTTGTGGTGATTGCATACAAACTTTTTCTATAACCACTAGAAAGCCAATTTATAAATCAATGGGGACTGTGGCAAATAAAACTGGGAGAATTGCAGGTGATGTTATAACAGGTGGTTCTCTTAAGTATAAAGGTGGCTTAGGAACTACTATATTTAAAATATTTAATTATGTAATAGCGAGCACTGGAATGACAGAAGTAGAAGCAATAGCAGAAGGAATAGACGTAATCTGTTGCCATAATATAAAACCAAATAAACCTTTTTATATGGGTGGCAATGAACTATTAATTAAAGCAGTAGCTGATAGACGATTTGGAAAACTTATTGGTGCTCAAATTATTGGAAAAGAAGGAGTTGATAAGCGAATAGATGTATTTGTAGCTCTTATAACATATGGAGCAAAAGTTGAAGAGTTATTTGATTTAGATTTAGCTTATGCGCCACCTTTTTCAACAACTAAAGACCCTGTAATATATACAGGTATGATTTTAAATAATACTATAAGTGAAAATAGATACATTATAACTTCTGATCAAATTGATCAATTAGGAGAAGATATTCAAATAATTGATATCCGTTCTGTAAAAGATTTTGAAATAGGACATATTAAAGGAGCAATAAATATTCCGTTTGAAACTTTACGAGATAATTTAAATAGATTATATAAAAATATGACAACTGTTGTATATAGCAACAAAGGAATGACAGGAAATGTAGCACAAAATCTTTTAATAAATAATGGCTTTAAAAAAGTTTATAATGTTTCAGGAGGATATAAATTTTATAGTACAATTCGAACACCTAAGTCAAAGATATAGTAAATTAAGAGTTATTTATAGACAATCACAACTAATATGATATATTAGGGGTGAGTTTTTTGGATTATTTAAAACTTGTAAATGCACAAAATAAGATTTTACAATATGAAAGACCAAAAAATTTAGTTTTAGATGTATCATCTAAAATTTGGTTAGAAGAAAAAACATTAGAAATGTTTCATCAAATGAATAGAGCAATACAAAAAGAAGGATTGACAGCACTTATTCTTGTAGAAGGATATCGTTCCTTTGCTCATCAAAAGAAATTGGTTCAAGAGGCTATAAAAACGTATAACACAAAGAAAATAATACAAGCAGGTCAAAGTGAGCATCAAACAGGATTAGCTGTAGATGTAACGACAGTTATTATGCGTGATAATATTGAAAATAATATGAAATTTGATTTTACTTTTCATAAAAAATGGTTAGATAAAAATTCTGCAAATTTTGGATTTATTTTAAGATATCCAAAATATAAAGAAGATATTACTGGTGTGGAGTATAAACCTTACCATTATAGATATATTGGAATTAATCACGCTAAACAAATTACAAAATTAAATCTTTGTTTTGAAGAATATTTAGAATATAGAAAAACAAGAAGATTTACAAATGGAGGATATAATGAAATATTATGGATTAAATGAACTACGTGAAAAATATTTAAAATTCTTTGAGAAGAAAAATCATTTAAGGCTTAAAAGTTTTTCACTAGTACCAAAAAATGATAAAAGTTTACTTTTAATTAATGCTGGAATGGCTCCATTAAAGCCATACTTTACGGGTCAAGAAAAACCACCAAGAAAAAGAATTACAACTTGTCAAAAATGTATTAGAACTGGTGATATTGAAAATGTGGGAAAAACTGCAAGACATGGTACTTTTTTTGAAATGTTAGGCAATTTTTCATTTGGAGATTACTTTAAAAAAGAAGCTATTAGCTGGGCTTGGGAATTTGTGACTAAAGTTTTAGAAATGCCTAAAGATAAATTATATGTTACAGTATATAAAGATGATGAAGAAGCTGCTCAAATTTGGAATGAGCAAGAACAAGTACCAAAAGATCGTATTTTTTACATGGGTAAAGAAGATAATTTCTGGGAAGTTGGTACAACTGGTCCATGTGGTCCTTGCTCTGAAATTTATTATGATAGAGGAGAAGAATACGGCTGTGGAAGTCCAGAATGTAAAATAGGTTGTGATTGTGATAGATATTTAGAGTTTTGGAACCTCGTATTTACTCAATTTGATAAAAATGAAGATGGTTCATATACACCACTGAAATTTCCTAATATTGACACTGGAATGGGACTTGAGCGTTTAGCAGCACTTATGCAGGGAGTTCATACCTTATTTGATGTTGATACTATAAAGGCTATTAGAGATAAAGTATGTGAGCTATCTGGAGTCGAATATTATGAAAAAGAAAAAAATGATATTTCGATACGAGTAATAACAGATCATATTCGTTCTGTAGTATTTTTAGCAGCTGATGGAGTTCGCTCATCAAACGAAGGTCGTGGATATGTTATGCGTCGTCTAATTAGAAGAGCAATTAGACATGGAAAAATGTTAGGAATTAATGGATTATTTCTTGAACCTTTAATTAATGTTGTTGTAGAGACATCTAAAAGTGAATATAACGAATTAGAAGAAAAATATGACTATATTGTAAAATCTTTATTAGTAGAGGAGCAAAATTTTAATCAAACTATTGAACAAGGATTAAATATTTTAGAAGGATATATTGAAAAGTTATTACAAAACGATCAAAAAATTCTTGATGGAAAATCTTGCTTTAAATTATATGACACTTATGGATTTCCTCTTGAGCTAACTCTTGAAATTTTAAGCGAAAAAGGGCTAAGTGCTGATGAAAAAGAATTTGATGAAGAAATGCAAAAACAACGTAAAAGAGCAAGAGATGCTCATGGTGAGACTAATTATATGGGTGCTGATCAAACAATATTTGATAAACTAGACACTGAGATAACTACTGAATTTAATGGTTATGTAAGTTATGAGATAGAAACAGAAATAGAATTTATTACATCGGAAAGAGCAATACTAGAGATTGCTAATGAAGGTGAAAATTTATTTTTAATTACTAAAAAAACTCCTTTTTACGCTGAAAGTGGTGGGCAAGCAGGTGATAAAGGGATAATTATAACTTCAACTGGTGAAGCACAAGTGCACAACACAGTAAAAATTTCGGGGGGAAGAGTAGTTCATTATGTAACCATAACAACAGGATATATTGAGCCAAAACAAATGGCAAATATGAAAGTGGATAAATTAGTTAGACTGTCAACTGGACGTAATCATAGTGCTACTCATCTTTTACAAGAAGCATTAAAGGAAGTTTTAGGAACTCATATTGAGCAAGCAGGTTCTAGTGTCAATCAAGATAGACTTAGATTTGATTATACACATTTTGAACCTCTTACTAAAGAACAAATAGATCAAGTTGAAAATAGAGTTAATCAAAAAATTTTAGAAGGTCTTGAAATAGAGGTATCTGAGATGCCAATTGATGAAGCAAAATCAATTGGAGCAACTGCTCTTTTTGGTGAAAAATATAGTGATATTGTACGTGTTGTAAACATTGGAGGATATTCCATTGAGCTTTGTGGTGGAACGCATATGTCAAATACTGCTCAAATAGGATTGTTTAAGCTATTATCAGAAACAGGAATATCTTCTGGTGTTAGACGTATAGAAGGTTTAACAGGTATGGCTGCAATAAATTATTATAAAGATATGGAAAACAGGCTAGAAGAAATTACAACTTTAGTAAAATCTAATAAATCGGAAGTTTTTAAAAAGGTTAAAAATTTAATTGAAACTATCAAAAAACTTGAAAGTGAAAATCAGAGCTTAAAAGCTCAAATAAATAACGCTAGTATTGATAATATTATTAGTACTGCAAAAGATATAAATGGAACTAAAATTTTAGTTACTCAAATGGATAATAAAGAAATAAATGAATTAAAAGAAATAGGAGATACCTTTAAAGATAAATTAAATTTATGTATAATTGTTATTGCTTCAATTTGTAATGGAAAAGTAAACTTAGTAGCCACTGCAACAAATAATCTTTTGGATAAAGGCATAAATTGTAGCAGTATTATTAAAGAAGTAGCTAAGATTGTTGATGGAAAAGGTGGCGGGCGCCCTAATATTGCACAAGCAACTGGAAAAGATATAACAAATGTTCAAAAAGCCTTAGATATTGCAAGTGAAGTAATAGAAAAATCTTTAAGATAAAATTATTAAAAATTTTTATTAAAATATAATTGACAATTATTAGTAAAAATTGGTATACTAAGTTTTAGAAATTTGATAGACAATTATTTAAAATTTCTAATTAATAAATTTTGGGAGGCTAGCATGAAAAAAAGCTTAGCAACAATTAGAGCAGAAGAAAGAAAGTACTTTCAATCACCAAAGTGGTTTTGCGATTTTGTTGAAAAACCAATTCAAGGACTTGAAAGAGAAGAAGGAGTTCACAGACGTGACCCTAGTAGTGTAATTAAAATAGATGATTTATATTATGTATATTATACAAAATCTTACGGGCCTCATGTAGGGTTTAACACTGGCGATTTAAATGCTAAAGTTTTTCCATGGGATTACTCAGAAATTTGGGTGGCAACTTCAAAAGATGGATACGTCTGGGAAGAAAAAGGTGTTGCTGTAACGCGTGGTGAAGCTGGTCGATATGATGATAGAAGTGTATTTACCGTTGAAGTTATGAAATATGATGGAAAATATTACCTTGTATATCAAACAGTTCAACATCCTTATGTCAATAGAAGTTTTGAAAATATTGCTATTGCATGGAGCGAAAATCCGCTTGGACCATTCACAAAATCTGATAATCCAATTCTCTGTCCAACTGGAGATGGAATTTGGGATACAGAAGAAGATAATCGTTTCTTGGTTAAGAAAAAAGGTAGCTTTGATAGCCACAAAGTTCATGACCCTCTTTTATTCCATTATAGAAATAAATTTTATCTCTATTATAAAGGCGAGCCAATGGGTGAAGAAATGTTTATGGGTGGACGTGAAACCAAGTGGGGCGTAGCTATTGCTGATAAAATTGAAGGACCATATATTAGAAGCGAATATAATCCAATAACAAATTCAGGACATGAAACTTGTTTATGGAAATATAAAGACGGTATGGCAGCTTTTTTAAGAACAGATGGTGTTGAGAAAAATACTATTCAATATGCAGAAGATGGTATAAATTTTGAAATTATGTCTGTAATTAAAGGCGGGCCTGAGGCTTGTGGTCCATATAGACCAGATGAACCAATAACTGACCCATTAGATGGGATGAAGTGGGGATTATCTCATAGCTTAGGTAAACCTGGTTGCCCTTATGGTTGCTTAGTTCGTTTTGACATAAACACAAAACAAAGAGATACATTTACAAGTAGAAAAAAATATGAATAAAATAAAAATAGATTAAAATTAAACAAAATATTAGGAGTAATGATTTATGGGTATTTTTACAAATGCATTTATTGCAATGGGTATAGGTTCTGCGGATGTAGAAACTATATTAGAAACAAAATCTGTTAGACAAGGTGAAGAAATTAACGGTAGAATTTATTTACAAGGTGGTAGTAAAGATCTAGAATTTAATGGAATATCTTTAGAGCTTTATGGAAAACTTTCAGTAGAAGGGGATGATGATCTCCAACTAGTTAAAATAAGTGAAATCGTAATTTCAGAGAGCTTTACTTTAGCAGAAGAAACAGAAGAATATTTGAATTTTTCTATAGCTCTTCCAAGAAATGTACCAATAACTTCAGAGCATTTGATAAATCATGATAGAAACAAAGTATATTTAGAAACTAAACTGGACTTACCTTTTGCAGTTGATCCAACGGATGTTGATTATCTTGAAATTTTCCCTTCTCATGATATTGAAACTATTTTTACTGCATTAATTGATAAGCTCGGTTTTCGCTTAAGCGAAAGTGAAACAGTGATATATAAAGACGAGATACTTCAAGAGTTTGAATTTAAACCTACAAGTGATAGTCGCTATCAAGAATATCTTGATGAAATTGAGTGTTGTTTTTTCCATGTAGATGGTGGTATTAATATGTTTATAGAAATTGATAGAAGAGCTAGAGATACAGGCTCATCTATTTTAGAAATGTTGGATATGGATGAAACACATAGAATAGTGTTTATCTCAAATGAACATTTAGATGAAGGTTCATCTCACATTGCTGATCTTTTAGATGATTATATTAGTAAATATTCAAGATAAGTAATTTATTTATTTCAAAAGGAGACTTTATTGATGATAGAATTAAAATGTTTAGTAAATGGCGAATTAGTATCTGCATCTGATAATGCAGTAGTTAAAGTAACAAGCTCATATGACGGGTCATTAGTTGGTACAGTTCCAAGTTTTTCAAAAGAAGATACTTTAAAATCTCTTGAAGCAGCACAAGCTGCAAAAGATGAATGGGCATCTTTAACTTTTGCAAAAAGAGCAGAATATGTTATCGAGCTTGCAGATATTATCGATAAGCATAACGATGAACTTGTAGCTCTATTAACCAAAGAGCATGGAAAAACTTTACCAGAAGCTCAAGGTGAAGTATCTGTCTCAGCAAAATTTTTAAGATATGCTGCTGAATCAGCAAGACGTATTGAAGGCGAGGTTATCACAAGTGAATTACCAAATGAGCACGCATTTATCACTAGAGTTCCTTATGGTGTTGTAGCAGGAATTGTTGCTTGGAATTTCCCTCTTGCTCTTGCAACTAGAAAAATGGGTAATGCTCTTGTTTGCGGAAACACAATGATAGTTAAACCACCTTCTGAAACTCCTCTTACAGTTATGAAATATGCTGAGTATATTGCAAAAGAAAGCTCTATTCCAAAAGGAGTTATTAACTTTGTAACAGGTTCTGGACGCGTTTGTGGAGATGCTCTTGTAAGAAATGAAATTACTCAACTTGTAACTTTAACAGGTTCAACTGGTGCAGGTATTGAAGTATTTAAAGCTGCGGCAGAAAATGTTGTAGATGTTCATTTAGAGCTAGGTGGAAAAGCTCCATATATTGTAATGGATGATGCCGATATTGATAAAGCAGCTTCTTGTGCAGCTATTGCTAGATATTCTAATTGCGGACAAATTTGTACTTGTAATGAACGAATGTATGTTCATGAAAAAGTATATGATGAGTTTAAAAATAAATTTATTGAACATTCTAAACAATTGGTTGTGGGTGACCCAACTGATCCAAATACAAGTATCGGACCAAAAGTTTCTAAAACAGAGGTTAAGAAACTTAAAGAAATGAAAGAAAAGTCTATTGAGCAAGGCGGAAAAATTATTTATGAAATGGTTCCAGATAAGCTTCCAACAGAAGAAGGAAATTGGTTCTATCCAACTGTATTAGAAGTTTATGACAACAAAAATATTTTAATGCAAGAGGAAATATTTGGACCAATGGTTGCAATGATGAAAGTTTCTTCTTTAGATGAAGCTATTAAACATGCAAATGACTGCGAATTTGGTCTTTCAGCTTATTTATTCTCTGATAGCGTAAAAAGTGCAATGATAGCAACTCAAAAACTTGAATTTGGTGAGCTATATATCAACAGAGAAAATGGTGAGTTAATTAATGGTTTCCACAATGGCTATAAGAAAAGTGGTCTAGGTGGAGAAGATGGCAAGTATGGTCTTGAAGGTTATCTTCAAAAGAAAATGGTATATTTGAACTATAATTATTAATATAATTAGAACCTAGATTTCTGGGTTCTATGATAAAATCTGTTAAAAAGGTGGCAAATCAAGTTGAGTAAAATTAAAGATATAAAAGTTGATTATTATAAACTTCCTTTAATAGGAAATCTTGTAGATGCTCTTCATGGAAGACATGACCATTTTGAAGTAATTCTTGCAACAGTTACAACTACAGAAGGTACAAAAGGCGTAGGTTACACGTATACAGGTGGAATAGGCGGAGTTGCAATTGCAAAAATGCTTGAAATAGATCTTGCTCCAAAAATGATAGGAAAAGAATTACCGAAAATATCAAAATGTTTTGGATATGAAGAATTTAGAGCAACTAATTTATATATGAATAATGCTATTCATTATGTTGCTCGTGGTGGTATTGCATCTTTTGTTATATCTGCTCTTGATATTGCAATTTGGGATGCATCTCTAAAAGAAGATAATCTTGCAATTGCAGATGTATTTGGCACAAGACAAGAGCTTGTAAGAACTTATCATGGCGGTATAGACTTAACTCTTACTGACAAAGAATTATTAGATAGTTTAGAGACAAAATTAGGAGAAGGTCATACTCGAGTTAAAATTAAAGTAGGCAGAGAAAATTTAGAAGAAGATATTAACAGAGTAAAATCTGTTCGTCGTCTTGTAGGAGATGGAGCTTGGTTTGGTGTTGATGCCAACATGGTAATGCATCCAGACAAAGCAATTAGATTTGCTCAAAATATTGAAAAATATGATATTGCTTGGTTTGAAGAACCTACTAATCCAGATAAATATAAAGATTATGCTAAAATTGCACAAAACACAATAATTCCTGTTGCAATGGGAGAAAATCTTCACACCGTATATGAGCATGAACTTGCTCTGGATATTGGTCAAGTTAAGGAAATTATTCCAGATTGCTCAAATATTTGTGGTATTACAGGCTTCTTTGATGTTGCTCATCTTGCTAAAGTACGTGGATTAAATGTAAACTCTCACGGCATGCAAGAGCTCCATGTAAATGTAATTGGTGCAGTTGACAATCCAGGGCTTGTTGAATGTCATAGTTTCCCAATATATTTATATACAAACGAACCTTTAATTGTAAAAAATGGTAATTTAGTTCCAAGTACTGCTCCTGGTACAGGAGTAAGTTTCAATTTTGAGAAAATGGAGAAAGATAAAAAATGAAAGTAATTATTACTGATAATGACCATGCTAATTTAAATGAAGAAGTAGTAGTATTTAACAAAAATGGCGTTGAATATGAGCTTAAGCAATGTAAGACAGAAGATGATTTAATTAATCAGTGCAAAGGTTATAGCGTTTTTACTAATCAATATGCACCTTTTACTCGCAAAGTAATTGAAGCTCTTGCACCAGAAATTAAACAAATTGTAAGATATGGCGTTGGCGTAAATAATGTCGATTTAATTGCTGCAACAGAATTTGGTGTGCAAGTATGTAATGTGCCAGACTATGGAATGAATGAAGTTGCAGACCAAGCAGTTGCTATGATGATGGCTTTAATTAGAAAAGTTTGCTTAATGAATGATTATACCAAAAATACAAAATGGGACTATGTAAGAGCAATTCCTATTCACAGAATACCAGGTCAAACAATAGGTATTTTTGGTATAGGAAGAATAGGTAAAACATTTGCCAAAAGAATGAGCGGGTTTGGAGTGAAATTACTTGCTTGTGACCCAATTTATAAAATAGGTGAAATAGTTGAAGGGGCTGAAATTGTAGATTTTAATACGCTTATAGAAAAATCAGATATAATTTCTGTGCACACACCATTTGATGAAACTACCAAAAATGTTTTTAATTTAGATGTATTGAAAAAAATGAAAGATAGCGCTTATTTAATAAATGTATCTCGTGGTGGAATTATAAACGAGGACGACCTTTATACAGCTCTTAACGAAAAAATGATTGCAGGAGCAGCTATTGACGTTGTTTTAGAAGAACCAATGAACCCTGGAAATAAACTATATAATTTAGAAAACTTTTTAATAAGCCCTCATATGGCTTGGTATTCAGAAGAAGCTGCCAAAGAGCTTAAAACAAAAGTTGCAGAAGAAGCTTGTCGTTTTGTTAAGGGTGAAGAAATTTATTATCCAGTAAATTGTGTAAAGGGGAAATAATTCAATGAAAGCAATAATTTATAAAGGACCAAAACAACTTGAAGTATTAGAAATTGAAAAACCAGTTCCAACAGAAGGGCAAGTTCTTGTTAAAGTTAATCGTGCTGGAATTTGTGGTGGAGATTTAGGAATTTATAAAGGCACTCATCCTAGAGCAAAAGCTCCATTAGTTTTTGGACACGAATTTTCGGGTGTTGTTGAAGAAGATGGAAAAATATTTAAAAAAGGTACAAAAGTTACTGTAAACCCAATATATTCTTGTGGTGAGTGCACTCCTTGTAAAACTGGAGACCAACATGTATGTAACACATTACGTCTTGTTGGAATAGACAGAGATGGAGCTATGGCAGAATATGTAGCAGTTGATGAGAAAAAATTATATGCTCTTGGTGATGAAATGTCAGCAGAGCTAGGTGCATTAATTGAGCCTATAGCTGTTGCTGTTCACTCTGTTCGTGAACCTGGATATAAACCGGGGGATAATGCTGTTGTTTACGGAGCAGGTCCTATTGGTATTGCAACTGCGTTTGTTCTAAAGAAATTTGGTTGCACAAATCTTACTATTATTGAAGCAGATGATAAGAGAATCAAAATTGCCAATGATTTAGGATTTGTTGTAAAAGATGCTAAAGGATTAGATTTAGAAGCTCTTAAACAAGAAAAAACAGGTGGAAATGGTTTTGACTTTGTATTTGATTGCGCAGGTGTTGAAGTTGTTGCTATGCAACTTATTAAAGCAAGTAAAGTTAGAGGTAAAATTGTTGTTGTCGCAGGATATAAAACTCCTACAATGTTCCCATTAAACGAAGGAATGTTTAAAGAAGTTGGCTTTGAATTTGTTCGTGTATATCGTGATAAAGATTATGAAATTGCTATTGAACTTGCAAAAGATGAGCCTATGTTTGAAAAACTGGTTACACATGTACTTCCAGTTGAAAAAGCTCAAGAAGGATTTGATTTGCTCCTAACTCCTGGCACTGGAGCTATGAAAGTATTATTTGAATTTTAATTATAATTAATGGAGGTAAAAATAATGTTTTGTTTAAAAGGAAAAAATGCAATAATCACTGGTGGAAATACAGGTTTAGGTCTTGGAATTACAAAAGCTATACTAGAAGCAGGAGCTAATGTATGTATTTTGACATATAGCGATTTTGATGAGATTGTAGCAGAATTAAAAGGAAAAGGACACAATGTTTGTGGTATACACTGTGATCTATCTGATAAAGCGGATTTAGAAAATAGCTTTAATAAAGCTGTAGAAATGTTTGGTGGTAAAATAGATATTTTAATTAATAATGCTGGAATACAACGCAGAAATAAATGTGAAGACTTTTTATATCAAGATTGGTTAGATGTAATAGAAGTAAACTTAAATGCAGTATTCACTCTTTGCCAACTTGCAGGTCGTAAAATGCTTGAAGCAGGTTCAGGTAAAATTATAAACATGGCATCTATGTTAAGTTTCTTCGGTGGTCAAACTGTACCAGCATATGCTGCAAGCAAAGGAGCAGTTGCTCAGCTTACAAAAGCTCTTTCTAACGAATGGTCAAGTCGTGGTGTAAATGTAAATGCGATAGCTCCAGGATATATGGATACAGAGATGAATGTTGCTCTTGTAAATGATAGTGATAGAAATACACAAATTTTAGCAAGAATTCCAATGGGAAGATGGGGAAAACCAGAAGACATTGGTGGTGTTGCTGTATTTTTAGCATCAGAAGCAGCAAAATATGTTACAGGTGCTGTTATTCCAGTAGATGGCGGATATTTGTCTAAATAAAAATCTATTTAAAAATAAAGACCTCTTGACATATTTAAATAAATCTCTATAATTATTATATGATAATAAAAAGGAGGATTATTAATGTCTAATTCAATGAGAGTATTTAGCGCACAATTTTTTGGTTTTTATTTAGGCTATGAGTATAGCCTGAGAGTTGTGCGCCAAAATAATTCCTTCGAGTTAGCTTAATTTATCCTTATATATAAGTGTGAATAGGCTCCCTATCGGGGAGTCTATTTTTTTTATCATAATAAATTTATAAAGGAGTAAGTTATGGTAATCATATTAAAAGCAAATATTTCACAAACAGAGGTAGATAAACTAGTTGCTAAAATTAGATCTTTAGGTGTAGAGGCAAAAATTACAGAAGGAACAGATCAAACTATTATTGGACTTGTTGGGGACACTACAAGAGTAGATAGTAAAAAATTGCAAGCAAGTGGGCTTGTTGAGCGCATTATGATTGTGCAAGAACCATTTAAGCGAGCAAACCGTAGATTTAAATCTGAAGATACTATTATAACCGTTGCTGATAAACAAATTGGTGGTAAAAAATTAACATTAATCGCAGGCCCTTGCTCTGTTGAGACTGAAGAGCAAATTGTCGGCATTGCAAAAGATGTAAAAAAACTAGGAGCTACTGCAATAAGAGGTGGAGCATTCAAACCAAGAACATCTCCATACAGTTTTCAGGGATTAGAACTTGAAGGGTTGAGATTACTTAAATTGGCCAAACAAGAGACAGGATTACCTATTGTTACTGAGATTATGTCAACTAGTATGATAGATACCTTTGTAAAAGAAGATGTTGATATTATTCAAGTTGGTGCAAGAAATATGCAAAATTTTGATCTTTTGAAGCAATTAGGAAAAATTAATAAACCTATTTTATTAAAAAGAGGACTAGCTGCGACTATAGAAGAATGGATAATGTCTGCAGAATATATTATGTCAGGAGGAAATGACAATGTCATTTTGTGCGAAAGAGGTATTAGAACAGTAGAAAATTACACAAGAAATACTCTTGATATTAGTGCTGTGCCAGTGGTGAAAAAACTTAGTCATCTTCCAATCATATTAGATCCAAGTCATGCAGCAGGTTTAAATTGGATGGTTGATCCATTATCTAAAGCAGCTGTAGCTGTTGGAGCAGATGGGCTTATTATAGAAGTGCACAACGACCCCGCAAATGCTCTTTGTGATGGACAACAATCAATTACACCAAAAGAATTTGGAGAACTTAGAGAAAAATTGAAAGTGATTGCTAGTGTTGTTGGTCGAGAAGTATAATTAATATCTATAAGTTAGGGACGAACTATATCGTTCCTAATTTGTACTTAAAATAAGGAGATAATGTTATATGAAAACAGTTATTGTAAATTTAGCCGAAAATACTTATCCAATATATATAGAGCCGTCTTTACTTCAATCATCAGGATTTTTTATCAAACGACATTTACCAAATACAAAAAAAATATTTATGGTAACTGATAGAAATGTTGCGAAATATTATGTTCAAAATTTAAAAGATATTCTCACTAAAGAAGGCTTTGAGGTACATTTTAAAATATTAAAAGCTGGAGAAAAAACAAAAAATATTTCTGTTTTAGAATCTCTATATAATGAGTTGGCAAAAGCAAAGATTACAAGAAGTGATGCTGTTTTAGCTTTAGGTGGCGGAGTTATTGGTGATTTAGCAGGCTTTTTAGCTGCAACATATTTACGTGGAGTAAAATTTATTCAAGTACCAACTTCATTGCTTGCTCAAGTAGATTCAAGCGTTGGTGGAAAAGTTGCAATAGATTTAGAAATGGGCAAAAATCTCGTGGGAAGTTTTTACCATCCTGCTCTTGTTATAATTGATCCTAATGTATTAGAGACGCTAGATAAAAGATTTTTACGAGATGGTTTGGCAGAAGTAATTAAATATGCTTTTATAAAAGATAAAAATCTATATGATAAATTAAATAATTTTAAAAATTTAGAAGAGCTAGAAAAAAACTTGTCTGATATAATATATACTTGTTGTGATATTAAAAGAGCTGTAGTGGAAAGTGATGAAAAAGATACAGGCGAAAGAATGATATTAAATTTTGGTCATACATTAGGTCATGCTATAGAAACTGTATGTGGATATGAAACGTATACACATGGTGAAGGTGTAGCAATTGGAATGAGCGAAATTACAAAATTAAGCGAAGACTTTGGATTTACTGAATATGGAACATACGATAAAATTGTTTCTTTACTAAAAAAATATGAGCTACCCACACAAATGCCAGAGGTAAATAAACAAGATATATTAAAAGTTATAGAATTAGATAAGAAAAATATAGATCAAAATCTGAATGTAATTTTATTAAAAGAAATTGGAAAATCTTATATATACAAAACAAATACAAGTTTTTTTGGAGCGTAATATGACTCAAATAAGATTAATACCTAATAAATTAAAAGGTGAAGTTGAAATTCCGCCATCAAAAAGCCTTGCTCATAGAGCAATAATTTGTGCAAGTTTAGCAAAAGGTGAAAGCATAATTTCAAATATAGATTATTCAGAGGATATAATAGCAACTATATGTGCTGTTAAATCTTTAGGAGCAAATATAAAACAAGTAGATAATACACTATATATTAAAGGAATAGAAGCTCAAGTAAATAATAATATTCAAATAGATTGTAATGAATCGGGTTCAACACTAAGATTTTTTGTACCAATAAGTACACTTTTTGCAAATACTGTAAATTTTATTGGGCAAGGAAATTTAGGTAAACGACCGCTCACAGCGTTTTATGAAATTTTTGATAAGCAATCTATAAAATATTCTTATAAAGAACAAGAATTAGACTTAAATATACAAGGTACAATCAAGCCTGATACATTTACTCTAAGAGGAGATATAAGTTCTCAGTTTATTACAGGATTACTTTTTACTCTGCCACTTTTACAAGGTGACTCTAAAATAATAATTACTACTGCTCTTGAATCTAAAGGATATATAGATCTAACACTTCAAATGCTAGAAATGTTTGGAATAACTATAGAAAATCAAGACTATCAAACTTTTATTATAAAAGGAAATCAAAATTATAAACCTACAAATTATAAGGTAGAAGGAGATTTTTCACAAGCTGCATTTTTTCTTATTGCAGGAGCTCTTGGGAATGATATAACTGTCAAAAATCTTAATCCACATTCATATCAAGCAGATAAAGAAGTAATAGAATTATTAAGAAAAATTGGAGCAAATATAAAAGTAACAGATACACATATAAAAGCTACAAAAAATGAGTTAAAAAATATAGTTATGGATGGTTCAGAATGCCCTGATATTGTGCCTATTATGGCACTTATTTTATCAGTTTGTATAGGAGCAAGTGAAATCAATAATGTTGCTCGGTTACGAATTAAAGAATGTGATAGATTATCAGCTATAAATTTAGAATTATCTAAACTTGGAGCAAAAATACAAGAATTTTCTGATAGTTTAAAAATAGATGGTGTTAGGGAGCTTATTGCTCACAAAGAAATATCAAGTCATAAAGATCATAGAATTGCTATGATGATTGCAATTGCTGTAACTATATGTCAAAATGAAATAATATTACATGATCCAGAATGTGTTGCAAAATCATATCCATCTTTTTGGGAAGACTATCAGTCACTAGGCGGTATTATCGAATATTTGGAGGAAGCTAATGAATAATATATTTGGAAAAAATATTAGTATTTCTATCTTTGGAGAATCTCATGGAAAAAGTATTGGTGTTGTCATAGGAGGGCTTCCATCAGGCATAAAACTCGATTTTGAGCAAATACAACAAGAAATGAGTAGACGTGCTCCAGGACAAAATAAGCTTTCCACACAAAGGAAAGAAAGCGATATGCCAATTATCCAGAGCGGAATATTTGAAGATTATACAACAGGAGCTCCTCTTTGTGCTATAATTAAAAATAATGATGCTCATTCAAAAGATTATTCTATTTTAAAAACTCATATGCGACCAGGTCATGCAGATTATACTGGAAATATTAGGTATAATGGTTTTAATGATTATAGAGGTGGTGGTCATTTTTCAGGAAGAATAACAGCTCCTTTAGTATTTGCAGGAGCTGTTGCAAAACAAATTATAAAAACTAAAGGAATTACAGTAGGTGCTCATATTTCACAAATTTTTAATATTCAAGATAAAAAGTTTGATAAGCAAAATTTAGACAAGCAAATTTTTCATAATATTTTAGAAAAAGATATACCTGTAATTGATGATACTAAAATTGAACCAATGTGTGCAAAAATTTTTGAAGCAAAATCAAAGAGCGATTCTGTAGGTGGCAAAATAGAATGTGCAATAATAGGCGTTCCTGCTGGAATAGGAAATCCATTTTTTGACTCTGTTGAAAGTGTAATTTCACATCTTGCTTTTTCTGTTCCTGCTGTAAAAGGAATTGCTTTTGGTATAGGTGAAGAATTTGCAAATTTATACGGTAGCGAAGCTAATGATGAATTTTGTATAAAAGATAATGAGATTACTACAAAAACCAACAATAATGGAGGCATACTAGGTGGAATAACAAATGGAGCTCCAATTATTTTTGAAGTTACAATTAAACCTACTCCATCTATATCTAAAGAGCAAAATACAGTTAATATTGAAACAAAAAAAGAAGTAAAATTAGAAATTCAAGGAAGACATGACCCTTGTATTGTTCAACGTGCAGTTGTTGTAATAGAAGCAATAGCCGCAATTGCAATGTTAGAAATGTTATAACTTAAGAAGGTGAAATTTATGATAATTGGTTATCAGGGTGTTCCAGGCTCATATAGCGAAGAAGCACTAATACAATTATTTGGAGAAAATGCAAATACAAAATGCTATAAAGAATTTGAAGATGTTTTTATAGCATTACAAAATGATGAGATAAACTATGGTGTTTTGCCAATAGAAAATTCTACAACAGGTTCTATTACTCAAAATTACGATTTATTAAAAAAATATGGATATTATATAACAGCAGAAACTAGTGTAAAAATTGAGCATAATCTATTGGCTCTACCTGGGGCAAATATCAATAATATAGAGCAAGTATTTTCTCATCCTCAAGGATTTGAGCAATGCTCAAATTATTTAAAAAATTTACCAAATATAAAACAAATAGCTTATCATAATACTGCTATTAGTGCAGAATATGTAAAAAACCAAGCTCAAAAAATAAATTCTGCTATAGCAAGTAAAAGAGCTGCTCAAATATATGGACTTGAAGTATTAGTTCCTAATATACAAAATAACAAAGAAAATTGGACTAGATTTATTGTAGTATCAAAAAACTATGAAAGTACTGCAAAAAGTGATAAGCTAACTATTCTATTTGAAATTCCAAACAAAATTGGAAGTTTATATCAAATATTAGAAAAGTTTTCAAAAGAAAAAATAAACATGTTAAAAATTGAATCAAGACCTGTAGGAGATGGTACTTTTTCGTATTGTTTTTATATTGATATTGAAGGAAATAAAGAAGATATTAATATTAAACAGGCTATAAAAAATATTGGTAAGATTACAAAAGACTTTAAAGTTTTAGGTTGTTATAAGAAAAATGTGTAGAGGTGTTTCTATGAATTTAGAAGAAATTAGACAACAAATAAATGATATAGATAAAGAGCTTATCAAACTGTTTGAAAAACGTATGAAGTGTGTAATTGATGTAGCTCGATTTAAACAAGAAAATAATTTACCAATTTTTCAACCTGAAAGAGAAGAAATAGTAATAAAAAATAATCTTAAATTTGTACAAGATGACTCCTTAAAAGTTTCTGCTCAAAAAATGTTGGTTTATCTAATGGAAGTAAGCAAAGAATATCAGTCAAAAATTTTAAATCTAAAAAATGATATACCAAAACTTTCATCCAAAAAATATGGTTTATTAGGAGAAAAATTAGGGCATAGTTTATCACCCGAAATTCATGAGCACTTTTTTAATCTTACAAATATAAAAGCTAGTTATGTTTTAAATCAAGTACCAAAAAATAAAGTAAATTCTGTAGTAGAAGCTATTAAAGCTCTGGATATGGATGGGGTTAATGTTACCATACCATATAAAGAGCAAGTGATTTTTCAACTGGACAAAATATCTGATGAAGCTAAAAAAATTGGTTCTGTTAATACTATTAAAATAGTAGGAAATCAAGCTTTTGGATATAATACAGATTATTTTGGCATTGGTGAAATGCTAAATTCCGGTAAAATAGTAGTAGCCGAAAATGATTTTTATATTTTAGGAGCAGGTGGTTCAGCAAAGAGTGTAATTTGTTATTTGCTCGATCATAATGCAAAAAATGTAGTACTTGTAACACGAGATAAACAAAAAGCCATGCGATATTTTAAAAATATAGAAATAATTGATTATATTGAATTTGAAGCAATAGATAAAGCATATTGTATAGTTAATACAACACCTGTTGGAATGTATCCAAATTGCGAAAATAGTCCTATCGGTGAAAATAAAATTAAATGTTTTAGTGCAGCAGTTGACTTAATCTATAATCCTCTTGAAACTGAATTTTTAAAATATGCTCGAGAAAATGGATTAATTACTGTCAATGGATTATATATGTTAGTTGCTCAAGCTATTAAATCACAAGAAATCTGGCAAGAACAAATATATCCAATTGAAATAATAGATATAATTTATAAAAGATTAAAAAATATATTGAAAATAAAACAGAGCTCTATATATCTAATTGGTTTTATGGGTGCTGGAAAAACTACAGTCGGTAAAATGCTCGCCAATATTCTTGATATGCCATTTGTAGATATGGATAAATATATAGAAGAAGCTCAAAATACTACTATAAAAGAAATATTTGCAAAATATGGTGAAGATTATTTTAGAAAATTAGAATTTAATGCTCTCGAGCAAAGTGATGATATACCAACAATATATGCTACTGGGGGTGGAATTTTAACCAATCCTAAAAGTAAAGAATATCTTGAAAGTAAAAAATGTGTATATTTGAAAAATGACATAGATGCTCTTTATGAAAGAATTAAAAATGACGAAAATCGTCCTTTAGTAGATACTTTAGAAAACTTAGAGCAAAGATTTTTAAGTCGTAAAGACACATATGAAACAGTAAGTTGTGTACAAATAGAAACAAAAGGATTAAATGTATCAGATGTAGTAGAAAAAATTATTGAACTTATGGGAGAATAACATGAAAATTTGTGTAATAAATGGACCAAGTTTAAATTTTTTAGGAATTAGAGAACCACATATATATGGTCATGAAACGTTAGCAGATGTTGAAAATAATTTGCAAGCTTTTGCAGATAAAAATAATATAGAAATTTCTTTCTTTCAATCCAATTGCGAAGGAGCAATAATAGACCATTTCCAACAATGTTACCATGATAAAGTTGATGGTATTATCATAAACCCTGGAGCATATAGTCATACGAGTTATGCAATTGCTGATGCAATTAAAAGTATAAGTATTGATGTAGTTGAAGTTCATATTTCAAATATCTACACCCGAGAAAGTTTTAGAAGTCATTCTGTAACAGCTAGCTCGGCAAAAGGCGTAATAACAGGACTTGGTACAAAGGGATATGAATTAGCTCTACAATATTTTTTGAAATAACAAAAAAGAGAACCTCCCTTATTAGGATGGTTCTCTATATAATTATGACAATACTCTTGAATCAACTAAATGGCAATATTTTTGTTTATACCAATCAAATGAAAAAATAAATTTGTCGCCCTGATCAAATTTAGGAATTTCTTTATTTAGATAGTCGATATCTAGCTCAATTAATGCAACTTTTTCATTTTCACCAACAACTATATTTTCTAATTCTGTTCTAGGCGGATAGTCATTAATATTATCTGGTAGTAGTCTATCATCTCTGCACAAAACTAAAATTAAAACATCTGTAGCCATATATAAAGCTTGTTCGTCATCTTTTGCACATGAAATAGCTAACTCGACATCTGGAAACTGTATTCCTATTCCATGTTCAATGATTTCAAACTCATCATAATTAAATATTGCATAATAAGAAATTTTCATTATATAGCTCCTTTTTGATACTAATTTTTAGTATTAGCTTTTTTCAAGCTTATTTTGTGTAGCAAAAGTAATATAGCAATTAAACTTAATAATGAACTTATAAAACTTATTAATAAATTATTGGTAAATCCTGCAACTATATAACCTATAACACAAGCAGCACCAACTAATAAAACATAAGGAATTTGTGTTCTTACGTGGTCAATGTGATGGCAACTTGCTCCTGTAGAGCTAAGTATTGTAGTATCTGAAATTGGTGACATATGGTCTCCTAATACAGCTCCTGCAAGTGTTGCTGATAATGAAACAACCATCATTTCTGGAGCAACAGCACTTAAAGCTCCTACAACTATTGGAATAAGTATTCCAAATGTTCCCCAAGATGTTCCTGTTGCAAATGCTAAAGCTCCTGCAACTACAAAAATAATAGCTGGAAGTAGAGCAGGTGACATATTTGAACTTTCAACAAGAGCTCCAACATATGGTCCAGTAGAAAGTAAATCACGACAAACTCCACTAATTGTCCAAGCAAGTGTCAATATTATAAATGCTGGCACCATAGTTTTTATACCTGTTGAAATTCCTTCCATAAATTGGCTAAAAGTAATTATTTTTCTAGGTATAAATAGTAAAAATGTTGCTACGAGAGAAATAAAACTTCCTATTGCCAGAGCAAGCCCCGCATCAGTATTTCCAAAAGCGTCTGCAACAGTCATTCCACCTTCAAAATATCCTCCTACATATAACATAGAAGCTGTACAAAATCCAATTAAACAAAGAACAGGAATAATAAGGTCAAATACAGTGCCTTTATCTGAAACTTTAATATCTGCTAATTCATCTCCTGCATGAATAAATACGTTGTCTTCATGTAATTTAGCAGCTTCAATTTCAAAAGTTTTCATAGGTTCAAGGTCAAGATTTGTAATAGCTAAAATGAGAACCATAATTATTGTAAGTATTGCATAGAAGTTATAGGGGATAAGTTGCATAAAAACTTCCATGCCATCAAGTCCAACATCATCTAATTGACTTATAACAGAAGCTGCCCACGACGAAACAGGGGCTATAATACAAACAGGAGCTGCTGTTGCATCAATTATGTATGCAAGTTTTGCACGAGAGATCTTATATTTATCGGTTACAGGTCGCATTACTGTCCCTACTGTTAAACAATTAAAATAATCGTCAATAAAAATTAATGCTCCAAGCGCAGAAGTGGCAAGGGTTGCTCCTTTTTTAGATTTAATTTTTTTACTTGCCCATTCTCCATATGCACGAGAGCCTCCTGCCATAGTGACAATGGCAACAAGCGAACCTAGTAGTGCGAGAAAGATTATAATGGAGGCATTTGCTCCTATTTTATCTGCACTAAGACGAATTGTTATATCTATTGTTTCAGCAAGCCCACCTCCTGTGTTAATTGCATAAATAAATGTTCCAGATAAGATACCTATAAGCAAAGATGATATTACCTCTTTTGTTAATAGAGCAAGTCCAATTGCTATTATTGGAGGTAAAATGGATAATATCCCAACGTCGATTGCTTCCATATTTTTAATTTTCCTTCCCTTTTAATTTTTCTAAATATTCATATGCCACGTTGATTTCACTCATTTTATTTTGAGCCATCTCAATATAACTTTTAGGTTTATCACGATATTTATCTGGATGATATTCTTTTGCTAATTTTCTATATGCCTTTTTAATTTCTGTAAAACTTGCATCCTCTGATACGCCTAAAATTTCACTGTACTTCTTAATAAGGTTTTCCGTCGATGGAGCTGTAGTTGCGCCATTGTACTGACCTGTTAATTGAGCTTTTAAAAATGTATATTCATAAGGCGAAATTCCAAGTACATTAGCTATTTTAATTAGAAACTGATCCATTTGAGTACTTATATTTTTATCTTCATCAAGAGCAATTAGAAGAAGCATAAAAAGTACTTGATTACGAACTAAACTATTATAATTATTACGTATAAAACTAGCAAATTCTATATATTCTTCTTGATTATTTTTTCCAAAATTAAATGCATCTTGGTATTGTGTTATTTCAGCTTCACTTAGCCCAAAGAAATCTCCAAGATAATTTTTAGTTTTTCTAATTTCTTCCTTTGTAACTTTTCCATCAAATTTAGCAACTATTCCACTAAGTGCAAATGCGGATGCTATAAAAGAATTTTTACCAATAAAAGCTGAGTCTTGACGTATTTCTAAACGTAGTTTAAAAATTTTATGTGGAATAAAGAGCGTCAATAATATCAAAAATGGATACATATATATAATAACAAAAGTAATTATGAATGATAAAAAATTTTTTCTTTTATAAGCTACAAAAAAAGCGCCTACAAAAGCAAACATAAGTTTGATAACTATTGTTACAATACCAACTCCTATTCCTATTAAGTTTAATAATAAATTTGTAATTAAATCCATTGCCCCTGCTACTCAAAATATGAACAAAAATACCCATATAGAGATTGTTCCTTGTTCAATGTGTCTGAATTTCGTGATTGTAAACAATACACTACTCTCATTTAATATAACACTCCGAGGGCGTTACTTCCCGACTAGCCATCGGTACATACTTGATAAAGTCTTTGTACTTTAACTACTTGTTTACGGATATTTTGTCTAGTAGCTTCTCCTTTTCTAGTTTTATTTTGTTTTTTAAGACATTCATATTTCCTTGAAAGCCTTTTTATTCACGCTTTAACTTCTTTTGTATTTTCTTAACTTTTGTAGTCTTATCAATATTCTTCTTGGTTATTTTATTACTTATAACTGCAAAGTCTTTAGGCTTATAATTTGTAATATGCTTCATGTGATTATTAACTTCTTTAAGTATATTTAATCATATTTGAACAAATTTATTAAATACTTACATTTCCTTAAAACATGGTTTATTTTATTTGTGAATAATATTGTGTTAGACTTTTTTTTGCATTTTGACGATTATCCAATAAATCATCTAATGTAAAAAACACACTACCTTTAATTTCGTCATATTGTTCATTTAACTTAAGCTGATCTATAATTTCTTTAGCAACTACATCTTTATACAATGCTTGACCTATATATAAAGCTACATTTGTTCCTTTAACTTCATTGCTCCACCAGTCTATAAGTATTTCATAATTTGCAGCTTTATGGTCTATTTCCCAATAAATTTGAGGAACAATATAATCTATCCATTCATTTTTAATCCACATTCTCGCATCTGCATATACATCATAATATGCTTGACCACCACTTGTTGCAGAGCCTGTCACATCATACAAATCATTTTTCCAAATACCCATAGGACTAATTCCAAATTCAACATTAGAATCAACTTCTTCAATTACTTCACTTACTCTTTTTATCATATCATTTACATGATAGCGTCTATTATCAGCAATTTTTCCATCACCGTTTTCACCATTTGGAAGAGGATAGCCTGAAGGATAGAAATAATCATCAAAGTGTATACCATCAACATCATAATTTCTAACAATCTCTTCTATTGTACTTTCTATATGAACTTTTACAGTTTCTAGTTCTGGATTATAGTATAGAGCATCTTCAAATGTAAATATTATTGAGGGATTAAGTCGTGCTGGATGTGTAAGAGCAAGGTCGTCTATAGTTGTGCCTGCTTTGCTAACTCTATATGGATTGAGCCAAGCATGTACTTTGATATTTCTTTTATGAGCTTCTTCAATTGTAAATTTAAGAGGGTCATATCCCGGGTCTTGACCTTGTACTCCAGTTAAAAAACTTGAATAAGGATTTATTTTAGATTCATATAGAGCATCAGCAGTAGGTCTAACTTGTAGCATAATTGTATTAATACCAATTTTTTCAAGCTCATCAAGATACCCTATCATTTCTTCTTGTTGTAAAAGTGGGTCATCTATATTTTTAGGAAAATCTAAATTTACAACTGTACTTATCCAAATACCTCTCATTTGTTCTTCCTTAGCAAATATAGTAAAAGATTGTGTAAGAATTAATATTGACGTAAATAAACATGTTTTAATTTTCATTGGAGATCTCCTTTTTAGATTTTGGATTTTTCTTTAGTACCATTTTGTCAAAAAACCATTGAGGTAAAGATAAAACAAATAAAATTCCAAGTGATATTCCTATTGCAATTTTAACCGTTTCTAAACCCTCCTCAAGAGCTAATATATTTTGGTTATTTATAAAATAATAGGCTGTATAATATATTCCAGCTCCGGGGACTAGAGGAAAAATACCTGATATTAAAAAAATAGTAATAGGCATTTTTCTAGCTATTGCCAAAAATCTACATACAAATGTTAATACAAGTGTTGCAAAAAATGATGCCATAACATCAGAATATCCTTGTGAGAGAACTAGTTTATTTACAATATGACAAATTGTTCCACTTATGCCACAATATAAATATTGATTTTTAGGAACATTAAGTAAAACAGAAAAAGATATTGCTGAAATAAATGCTACAATAAAAAAAATCACAATAAATAACCTCCAAATAAATTTTTCCACATAATAAGTATACCACCAACGCCTACTGCAATAGAAAATGCAACTAAAATAGCATCTATTAGTTTAATGGTACCCGAAAGATAGTCACTACTAAATAAATCTCTAATTCCATTTGTTAGAGCAACTCCTGGAACTAATGAAATAATAGAGGCACTTATTAAAGTATCTATATTTTTACAAAAATTTAAATTATGCATTATAAGACAACAAATAGTAGCAACTGCTGCACCTAAAATATTTATCATCATTTTAGAGATTTGTTTTCTAGCAATATAAGCTAGGAATAAATGTAAAACTGCTCCAGCAATAATACTTGCAAAAATATCAATTAGTCCACCACCTAAAAAATAACAAAAAGAGCTACTAGCAATTGCGGCACATACTACTTTAAAACTTATTCCATTATACGGAATTTGTTTAATACGGTTTAGTTCTTCATATACCGTTTCTAAAGAGCAACCTTGCTCAACAATTCGTCTTGATAAATTACAAATTTCCGCTACACGTCCAAGATGTATAATAGGTAATGGTACACTGTTGATACTTGTTGAATAATGTTCTCCATCTTCAGAAATAGACATAAAAATACCTGTTGAAAGAACATATATTTCAAAATCACAGACATCATAAGATTGTGCAATTCGTGTTACAGTATCTCTAACTCTGAAAACTTCAGCTCCATTATAAAGAAGTAGCTCACTAGCTAAAATACAAATATCTATTACATTAATATCTTCTTTTGTCATAATTTTCCCTCACAAAAATTTAATTCTTTTATTATTGTACTACAATTTATATGATTTTAAAAGAACTTTAATAAAATTCGCATTATATTTTTTCAAGCAGTAAATTCCGCTAATTTTGTACAATGTAATTTATAATTATAATAAACATATAATATATAAACATTATAAATTATTATCATAAATCAATAAATCTAAGTATTATAAGTATATGTTTTAATTATTTAGCTACAAATTTAGAGATATATAATTTCATAATATGAAAGTATGAAAGGTGGATATTTTATGAAAAAATTTTGGGGTATTTTAGCAATAAGTATTGCTGTTGCAAATATAAGTCCATTGATGGCGTTTGATTTTAATTTTAACGGACTAGACGACTTTGAATTTGATATTAATGACAAGGATGAAGATATATTTGACTTTGATTTTAATGGTTTAGATGATTTTAATTTTGAACTAGATGGAGATGATATATTTAATTTTGATTTCAATGGGCTAGACGATTTTAATTTTGAACTCGATGAAGATGATATATTTAATTTTGATTTCAATGGGCTAGACGATTTTAATTTTGAACTCGATGGAGATAATGTATTTAATTTTGATTTTAATGGGTTAGATGAATTTGATTTTGAGCTAGATGAAGATAATATATTTGATTTTGAGCTAAATGGAGATGATATATTTAATTTTGATTTCTTCAATGGGCTAGATGAATTTGATTTTGAGCTCATTGAAAATGATGATTTGAAAGTCCAAAATAATATAAATGTATCTGCTACTCCATCAGGAGAAATGTTTTTCAAAGATATTGCCAAAATAGAGTTAAATATTTTTAATATTCCTGTTAAAGTTGAAGAAGCCAACGTTAATACAGTTAGTGTTCTTGATAGCTCTAAATTAAAAAATGTACCGAGCGATGCTAAAAATACTATTTCTATAAATAATGACATCTTAACAATCAATCAATATACTTCGAATGAGCAAAAACCTGAATATGTTGAAGGGAATATATTAATTCAAATTCCTACTGGAAAAATCTTAGATTATAAATTTAGTTCATTTGGACGTAATATTAACTTAAATGCTTCAAATGATTAATTATTTTTAAATATATGTATGAAGAAGCTCCCATATATCATATTAGATAAAGGAGCTTCTTATTTTTTTACTATTATAAATTTAATGGTCGTGAAATTTCAGATGGTCTATACAATATTCTTTATTACAAGTTGAGCAATATCTAAAATCTAAATCTTCATCATCTAATTCTGTTTTACCACATACTGTACACTTATGAAATGCTACTTTAATAACTTTATCAACTTTATCAGATTTAGTTCTTGATTTAGATTTTTGCTTATTATTTGAATGTTGCCAAATTTTAAATTTATTTCCTCTTATTAATGGGATAACAAAAAATATTATATAGCCTGCAAGTGATGCTATTATCTGTAATAAGGTAGCAATTTTATTTGAAGAACCTATAACATCCCATAACATAAATAATAAATATATATAAACAAGATATTTAGCTTTAAGAGGAATAATAAAATATAAGTAAAAACTCATCTCAGGCATAAATGTAGCAAGTGATAGCCATAAAGAGGTATTGATATATGTTCCAATATTTCCTTGAATACCGAAAATAGCACAAATAATAATTGTACATATAATACTAATAAAATAATAAAAATTAAAATTAAATGTGCCTAAAATACGTTCTAAATTACTACCAACTGAATAATAAATGATAACCATTAATAAAAACCACATGGGCTCTAATGAAGTTGGAATAAATATAAAAGTAATTAATCTCCAAACCTGTCCTTGCAATATATGTGCCCAACTAAATGAAAAATTATTGAGCAAAATTGGATTGATAAGAGTAGCAAAAAATACTATTCCTTGTCCAAAGATAATATAAAGCATTAAATTTGGGATAGCAAATTTACCAAATTTTCTTTCTAATTTATCTAAAAATTGCATTTTAACCTCCTCATTTCTACAAAAAATAATTATATAACATGTATTAACTTATTATACCATAAAAAGTAAAATTTATAAAGGCTTATTTATCTTTTTCTGGTTAAACTAATAATAAATTTATTAATAGAAAGGTGAGAATGACATGATTAAAATTTATTATACTACAGATACTCATGGTGTTGTTTTACCCGTAAACTATGCAAATAATCAAACAGTTCCGATAGGTCTGCTTTCTTGTGGAGCTGAATTTAAAAAAGATGGAAATACTCTTATTATTGATGCTGGAGATACTATTCAAGGCTCTCCTTTTACAAAATATATGTGGGAAAACTTAGATGAATGTATTGTAGCGCATGTATTTAATAAAATAGGCTATGATTATGTCACTCTCGGCAATCATGACTTTAATTATGGCTATACTATATTAAAAAAGTATGTAGATACATTAAATGCAAAATGTGTTATAGCAAATATTGTTGATAAAACTCATCAGTTAAAAATAATTCCTTATGATATACGTGAATGTGAAGATGGCACCAAAATTGGTATAGTTGGAGCTGTGACAGAATTTGTTCCAATATGGGAAAAGCCCGAACATCTTGAAAATATTGAAATTAAAGATGTATTTTCAAGCCTTAAGCAAGCTTTGGAATTAATAAAAAATAAATGTGATGTTACAATTTGTATCTATCATGGTGGATTTGAGTGTGATATAATTACAGGAGAAGTATTAAGCAATACAAAAGAAAACGTTGGATATAAAATCTGCAAAGAATTAGATTTTGATATTTTACTAACAGGTCATCAACATATGCCAGTTGATGGAGCAGATTTATTTGGTACTTTTACAATGCAGCTTAAGCACAATGCAGTAGAATATGGATATATTGAAATAGATGGTAAAAATATAAAAGGGGAGGTACGAAAACCTAAAAATATTGCTGTAGAAATTAGTCCATCTTTAAAACAAATTCAGGGAGAAGTTAATAAATGGCTTGACCAATCAGTGGGAAAATTTAATTTGAAAATAGAAGCAAAAGATAAACTTACTTTAGCACTTGAAGGTTCATTACTTGCAAATTTCTGCAATCAAGTACAATTAGATTATACAAAGGCTGATTTTTCTTGTACTGCTCTTGGTAATAATTTAATGGGATTTGATACAAGTATAACTATACGAGATATTGTTGCTGCGTACCAATTTCCAAATACGTTAAAAGTTTTAAAAGTAAATTATAATATTTTAAAACAGGCACTAGAACGAGTAGCACAATACTATGCTCTAGTAGATGATGAAATTCAAATTTCAAACAAATTTTTAAAACCTAAAATAACTCATTATAATTATGATTTTTTCTCAGGCTTTTATTATACTATAGATATATCAAAGCCAATAGGAAGTAGAGTAACTATAAATACTCCTTTAGATAAAAATAAAGATTATACTTTATGTATGAGCGACTATCGTGCAACTGGCACAGGTGAATATGATTTTTATTCTAAATGTGAAATTATACGAGAGTATAGTGAAAATATCCAAGAATTAATCATAGAATATATTCAAAAGCATAAGAATTTAATGGTGGATGATACGAGATATTTCACGATAATAAAATAGATAAATAAAAAAATGCCCTAAAAACTTCGGGCATTTATAAATATTTTGCTAAAACATCAATAGCATTTTTCTTAATTATAGGGGTGCCATGTTCTATAAGAAAATTCTCATTTAAATTACTTTGATAAGCACATCGACCAAACTCATTTAAAACACTTTTTAATATATTTTGATCGGTACTATTATTTTGATTATTTGAAATTAGAAGAAAATATTTGTCGGTATATTTATATATACAACTATCTCCAAAAAATAAATGTTGAATTTGATGAGATAACGAACTAATTTCATCAAGATTATCAAATCTATACATTAAACAAGTTGAATATTCAGACATGTTAGGTTCAATTTCTTCAAAAGAAAAGTTATCTCTGTGTTGTTCTTTAAACGTTATATGAGTTGGACGCTCACCGGTAAGACCAAGACGCTCTTCAAGCTGTTCTGGATCATTAACTTTTGTAACTACAATCATTACACTGTCAATGCTAAGAGGAACAGCTTCAATCATCAAAGGTACATTTTGCGCTTCAAAGCCAAAATCTTCATATGCTTTACTCATCATGTCTTGAAATAGATTTTGAGCTTTTTTAGATCCATACGCAAGTTCAGTAAGTTTTATATTTCTATCTAGTAAATCTTCATGGTTTAAGGTAATACGGATTTGCGTGTCACTGATTTTTTCTATTTTCATGTTTCACGGTCCTTTCGTTTAATAAACTATATCTATAGTATAAAATAAGAAGTTATAAAAGTAAAGAGTTTAAACTATTATATGATTATAATGCAATAATTATTTATAAAAGGTGATAAAATGAAAAAAATTGAGATAGTATGTATTGGAAAATTAAAAGAAAAATATCTAAAAGAAGCATATGAGGAATATAATAAAAGATTAAAATTGTACTGTAAATTAACTACAATAGAACTATCAGATGAGAAAATTCCTACTAATGCTTCCTTAAAAGATGAAGAAATTACAAAAAATAAAGAAGGGGAAAAAATATTAGCAAAACTTCCTGAAAATGCGTTTATAATTGCTCTTATAATTGAAGGACAAACAAAAACTTCTACTGAGCTTGCAAATTTTTTAGATGGCGTATATTTAAATGGAATAAATCATATAGTATTTGTGGTCGGAGGTTCATTAGGGCTTTCTAAAAAAGTAGTTGATAGAGCAAATTTGAAATTAAGTTTTTCATCAATGACATTTCCTCATCAATTATTTCGTATTATGTTAATTGAACAAATTTATAGAATCTTTAAAATTTCGGCCAATGAAACATATCATAAATAAATATATTATTATGTAGGGAGGATTTTTACAATGACACTAGATATGACAAAAGGAAGCCCATTAAAGCTACTTTTAATATTCTCAATTCCATTAATAATTGGGAATATATTTCAACAAGTATACTCTATTGTAGACACTATAATTGTAGGAAAATATGTAGGACCGTTAGCTCTAGCAGGAGTGGGTACAACAGGAGCGATATTTTTTCTTATAAATAGTTTAATTATTGGAATGACAAGTGGTTTTTCGATTTTAATATCTCAAAGATTTGGAGCAAAAGATGAAAAAGGCGTGCGTTTTGCAATTGCTTCTTGTATTTTACTTATTATTATAGTAACTATTATTTCAACATTTTTAATGCTTATACTTATTGGACCTTTACTTAAATTAATGAATACTCCACCTGATATATATGAGTATGCTTATACTTATATAAGTATTATTGGAGCAGGTCTTTTTACACAGACTTTTTATAATATGGCAGCTTCAATTTTGCGAGCAATGGGAAATAGTAAAACGCCTATATATTTTCTAATTTTAGCTTGTATAATCAATATTATATTGGATTTAGTTTTTATTCTTGAATTTAATATGGGTGTTGCAGGAGCTGCTTATGCTACAAATATATCACAAGGGATATCTGCTGTACTTTGTATCATATATAGTTACAAAAAATTTGAAATATTGAGATTAAAAAAAGAAGACTTTAAAGCTCCGAAAGATTATTATATGCTACATTTAAAAATGGGCATACCAATGTCTATACAATTTTCTATTTTATCATTTGGTATAATGATTGTTCAAGGAGCAATTAATGCTTTTGGTTCTTCATATATTGCGGCATATACTGCTGCTAATAAAGTATTAAATATTGCTATGCAACCACTTATGACATATGGTGTATCGCTTGCTACTTATGTAGCTCAAAATAAAGGAGCTCATGATTTTAAACGAATACATTATGGAGTTAAAACAGCAGTTTATATGGCTGTAGTTACTTGTATCATTATCGGAATTATTTTAGTATTTTATGGTAAATTTTTTGTATTAGCATTTTTAGATCAATCGGATGTAGATATGATTTCAAGTGCTGTTATGGTAATAAATTATGCTGCTCCTTTTTATATTGCATTGAGCTTTATATTCTTATTTAGAAATGCAGTGCAAAGTTTAAGTAAACCTCTTATGCCAATGATTTCAGGAGCAATGGAACTTGGTGGAAGAGTTGTTATTGCCTATACTTTACCTAATTTGATTGGATTTGCTGGAATTTGTCTTGCCGACCCAATAGCATGGGTTGCCGGAGCAATACCTCTTGTAATCGCATATAAAGTTGAGATTAATAAATTGCTTAAATTACAAAATTAAACTAAAAAACTGTTACACTATTTAAAATAGTGTAACAGCTTCTAAATAAAGATTAGTTAGTAATTGTAAGTTCAGTTTCAGGGTCAAATAAATGAATTTTCTCTTTGTCAAAGCCAAGTTTTACAGTGCTTCCAGGCTCTGCTTTACAAGTTGGATCAACTCTACCTGTCATATTTACGCCTTCACAAACCATATATAGGAATGTTTCAGAACCTAATTGCTCAGTAACCTCAACTTGTGCTTTAACTTCAGCATATTTATCAATTTCATACTCATTAACAGTATCCATGTCTGCAGTATGCTCAGGACGAATACCAAGAACTATAGTTTTTTCAAGATAAGGCTCAAGTTTAGATGTTTTTGATGCAGGTAAAACTACTTTAGATTTTCCAAAAGTTAAAACATAATCGTCGCCTTCTTTGTTAAGAACAACATCGATAAAGTTCATTTGAGGAGAACCAATAAATCCAGCAACAAATAGATTATTAGGCTTTGAATAAAGAGTACCTGGAGTATCTACTTGCTTAATAATACCATCTTTCATAACAACGATACGTGTTCCAAGTGTCATCGCCTCAACCTGGTCATGTGTAACATAGATAAAAGTGGTTTTAAGTTTTTGGTGAAGTTTTGAAATTTCTGTTCTCATTTGAACACGAAGTTTTGCATCAAGATTTGATAAAGGTTCGTCCATAAGGAAAACTTTTGGCTCACGAACAATCGCACGACCCATTGCAACCCTTTGTCTTTGTCCACCAGATAGAGCTTTTGGCTTTTTATCTAATTGAGCTTCAATATCAAGAATTCTAGCAGCTTCACGAACTCTCTTATCAATTTCTGCTTTTGGAGTTTTTCTAAGTTTTAGTCCAAATGCCATATTATCATAAACTGTCATATGTGGATATAGAGCATAATTTTGGAAAACCATTGCAATGTCACGATCTTTTGGAGCAACGTCGTTACATTGCTTTGTTCCGATGTACAATTCTCCGTCTGAAATCTCTTCAAGTCCTGCAATCATACGAAGAGTTGTTGATTTTCCACAACCAGAAGGTCCAACGAAGATAACGAATTCTTTGTCTGCTATTTCAAGACTGAAATCCTTAACTGCTGTAAAACCATTTTGATATACCTTATAAATATTTTTTAAACTAAGTCCTGCCATTATAAATTCCTCCCTAATCTTTAAATATTGATAATACAACTATAACACTTATTAAAAAAATTTTCTATTCGCTTTTTTTATGAAAAAGAATATGCTTTTTTGGTAAAAAATATATATGCCTAAAAATTTTGTAGTAAATTTTTCTATGATATAGAGCTAAAAAGAGGAATGAATTAAATTTTTTTATATTTTATAAAAATTTAGGGTGATATTATATAAATATTTTATTTATACTCTCTGTAATCAAAAGGTAAAAATTAGAAAAATCTTTATTTTTTAGTACATATTTATAAATTAAAATAAATTTAATAAATATATTTTATACAGACTGTATTATTATTTGTGATATAATGTTGCACGAATGATTGTAAGTAAAAAAATGGGAAGTTTTAACATCCTTTTTGCACGGTGAGGTTCAGTAATGAGTCTGTAGAACCATTCAAGTCCTAATTTTCTGAATATATTAGGAGCTCTTTTTACTTTTCCAGCCATAACATCAAAACTTCCCCCAACACCTATAGCAACCTTAATACGCTTTAAATGTTTTCTATTATCTGATATGAAATATTCTTGCTTTGGAGACCCTAGACCTACCAACAAAATATTAGCTCCTGATTTATTGATTTCTTTAATAATTTTTCTTTTTTCTTTTTCTTTAAAATATCCATTTCTATATCCTACTACTTCAATATTTTTATATTTTTTTTTCATTCTTATAGCTGCTAGTTTAGCAACACCAGGTTTACCACCTAAAAAATAAAATTTATTATGACCATGTTTCATGAGATTTTGAATAAGGTCATACCCTGCTACACGTTCTTTTAAAGAAGGACCTTTTAAAATTTTTGAAGCTATTACAACTCCTATACCATCTGGAATAACCATATCAGCTGTATTTAAAATTTTTAAAAGTTTTTCATTTTCAGTAGCACACATAATCATTTCAGGATTTGGTGTACAAATAAGGCGTAATCGTTTTGATTTTTTCAAAAATTTATTTGTCACAAAATTTGCTTGTTTCATTGTAATATTATCTACTGGTACTCCTAATATATCGATTTGTTTTCTCATGTATTTCCTCCAGTTTTTATGCGACGAATAATGCCACCTTATGAGCTAAAATCAGCTCATAAGTATTATAACAATAATTTTTTAATATAGTGAATAGGTTTTTGAATATTTTCAATGTCAATAAATTTCTTTTTTTCAAGACTTAGATTTTGAATAATGTAGTCTATTTGAGGCTTGAGCAGTTCAAAAGATATTTCTTCAATTCTAATTTGATGTTCTATATGCATTTCATTCATTATGTTTTCCACTTTTGGGTCATATGATAAGGCTATCATAGGAGTTTTTGTTATAATGGCCATAATTAGACTATGAAGACGCATTCCTATTATAAAATCAAAGTTTGCAGTATAACTTAAAGTTTCATTAATTGTAAGTGATTTTTCTATAATTTTTATGGATGAATTATTTACTTTTTTGATAACTTGCCTTGCAATTTGAATATCTTGACTAGGCTGCATACATACTAGATATATTTGATAATTTTGATTTATTAAATATTGAGCAGCTTCAGAAATTGTATTTACAATTTGATTTTGATTTTTCCAAGGTCTTATATATATTCCAATGTTTTTTTTATACTGAAATTCTTTTTTTATTTTTTGATTTAAATTGTTATCTAATTTTAAGGCAAAAACAGGATCAGGAGAAACTTCAATTTCAGTTTTAACTCCAATTTTTTTTAAAAGTTGTTTAGATTTATTATCTCTTACGAAGATATAATTTACTTTATTTGCTATTTTCTTAATAAGATATCTGTTTGCATATTTATTTACTGGACCTATTCCTTGAGAGTAAAATACTATTTTTTTTCCAAAGAAAATAGCTATTTGAACAATTGAAAGATAATAAGGAATTGTTTTTAGGCTTGTAACATCTTGGAGCAAACTTCCTCCACCACTAATTAAGAGATCACATTTTTTTATAGCACTAATAATACATATAGGGCTAAAACGGTTTACGGCCTTAACATTATACGCAGTTTTTGTAGCCTGTGGGTTATTAGAAAGCACAATTATTTCTATATTTTTTATATTTGCACGCAACATATTTATCATAGCAAAAAGAATTGCTTCATCACCCATATTATCAAATCCATAATAGCCAGATATTACTATTCGTGTTTTTTTGTCCATTGGTTTATCACCCTAAAAATTAGTATTAAAATTATTCCTAGCAAAATCCCTAAAATCATCCCTATAAATGTCCTTATAAGAGAAACTACAAAAGGCGTGTGTAAATGCATAAATGTATTTATAATAGACACTTGACCTATTGTACCAAACACAATAAAAGGAAATTGAACTTTCTTGCGATAAAGTGCTAGAATTAAAAATGGATGACCTATTATAAATTCTTTAGCTCTAGGTCTAATTCCAAATAAAGAATTAAAAGATTGTCTAAGGGTCTTTTCTATTTCTGTGATTTGTGCATTTCCTGTTCTTGTTATAATAAAGTATATTATCAAAATCATTATAATCAAATAAATCACTACTTTCAACCAATTCCCTTTTAAATAAGATAATATCTTAGCCATAATATGGCTTTTTTCAATATTTTTAAGCTTAAATAGAATAGCTACAAATATTATAGGAATTATATATGCAATTTTCACACCTCGAAATATATCTATTCCTAATCTAAAATTTTCAAAGCTTACAAAAGAACTTATTATAATTGCTCCTACAGTTGTTGTAGTTGTAATTTTTAAAAAAGATATTAACCAATAATCTCTTTGATGATATGCATATCGATAAATAGCATAACATGGGAAAAATATAGCAAGTCCTAGAGCAACTGCTTGTAAAAAATAAATTATTATTTTGTGTTTAATAAATATTGCTTTTAGCTCATGAATATCTGCTTTTGAAACAATATATCCAGATTGTGTGATATTAGTGATAAATGTTAATATATCATTTTTTAAAGCATTTATTCCATTTTCATCTAATATAAAGATAAATATTCTATTAGTTCTTTCTTTTAAAGCAAGTTCATATCGATCTACTCTATTTGGAGTGGAAATAGTTGGAACTTTTTCATCTGTATAAAACCTTGCATATGGGACATCTAATGGATTATCTATTTTGGTATAAAAATCTACTAAACTTGCTCCATATTGCTTTGCCCAGTCTTCTTGAAAATCTTCTTCAAAAAATATATACGAAAAATTACCATCAATAATAGGTTTTTCTCTTATAATAGGTATTATATTTAAATCTAAAGATTGAAGCGTATCAAGATATTTTTCGTCTACAGTTATGCTGGTTATTCCGAGCTTTTGAAATTCTTTTAAAACTTCAGATATTTCTTTATGCTCTTGTTGAGATATCAAAAGCATATCTTCATATCTAACTCCTATTTGCACATTTTTGTTATCTGCTTCATCAACTATTCTAGCAACAGTCAATACGCATGTCATAATTAATATTAATGAAATAATAATTTTTTTCATAATTTTCTCCATTCTGTAAGTCTTGTGAGCAAAGTTTGGTTCATAAGAATGAATTACACATTACGCATTTTTTGTTACTAGATAATTATTTTTTATTTTTACTCGATTATATCTATAGCTACAATTTGTGAGCTCGCAACATTAACCCATTTGGTGTACCAACCTATATGTGCTCCGAGATATAGTTCTGTACCGCAACTTCCAATCAAGAGCATATCACTTTCACGGCCTTCGGTTCTAATTTTGATATATGTTTCATATTTATTTGGAACATCTCTTTTGTATTGAGTACCATCATTTAATACCTCAATATTTGTAAAAGGTTGTGCCCATACATCTACTATTGTACCCATAATTTCACCACTGCTTTTATACGCAGTGCCACCTTTTGCTAATGCATTAGTGGTATAATCTCTGACATCTCTAATTACTACTGTATACTCTATAGTTTTTGGAGTATTTACTTTTTGCACTCCACCATCAGTAGAAAACATTCTAATGATTACTCCAATTATAAAAGCAATAACCATTATGACAACAAAAATATCTACTATATTGTGCTTAAATTTTATTTTCATTGAATGACCTCCATTTCCAAAATATAAGCCTTTGTATTATATTCTTTAGACTTAATGAAAATAGGAGCTCCAACTTTTATTTGTGTATCACCAACCAAAAAATGTTTGTCAGTATCAATTGCTTCCATTTGGATTGTAAGATATGCATTATATTTACCTGATATACTATCTACCATTTTGTAAGCTTCAATATTTTTGTCAAATACTAAAATTTGAGTAGGTTCTAATTTTACATCAGTTATTTGAGCTTCATTTATATTATCCACACTTAAATAAATCTCATCATTACCAATTTTTTCAAGAATATATTTATCTTGCGCAGCTATTTCAGCAAGAAGTTCTATTTTAACTTTATCAGGAAAAAGGTCAATTGGTCCACGATTAAGTATCGTTACACCAATAATTAATACGAACAATATACAACTAATTATAACAAAATCTATTATATTAAACTTTTTCAAGTTAACGCTCCTTTTTTTTCAAAATATTTATATAAAATAATTCAGTTTGATTGGTCATTTTTTGAGCATTATAATTTTTTGAAAATTTTTCAGATGATTTTGAGCTCATTTTATCGTATAAATGTTTATCGGATAATAATAAATTAATTTTATCCACAAAGCCGGTTATATCGTGCTGTTCAACAACAAAGCCATTTTCATTATCTTCAACTAATGACGGATTGCCACCAACGTGTGATACAATAGCAGGTATCCCAAGACTCATAGCCTCAAGTATTGAAAGGCTTTTTGCTTCTGTAGTAGATGTATTTAAAATAACATCTGTTATATTTAGTATATCTGATACATTTTGTATAAACCCAAGCATTTTAATTTTATCTGTATCAAGTCCTAATTCTTGTATCAAAGCATTAAGATGGGTTTCTTCTCTTCCTGCTCCTGCAATTAGAGCAACAACATTATTGTTTGTTTTATTGAGCTCTGCTACTATTTCGATAAATCGATCAATTCCTTTTTCAGGAGATAATCTTGATAAAATTGTAACCACTTTTTTATCAGGTAAGATGTTTAGTTTATTCTTTATACTTTCTGTATTTATGTGCTTTTCTATTGGTAAGACACCATTTTCTATAATTTTAATTTTATTATTATCAATTCCCATATTTAATAAAATTTCTTTTATTTCTTGTGTCACACCTATTACACCATCACAAAGAAAATTATTTAAAAATTTTTTAATTTTATTTAAAGGTTTGGTATTTGTTTGAACATAGTGTCGTGTATAAATAATTTTACCAATATTGGTAAGCTTTGCACATATTCGAGCTGTTAAATTTGCATGTGTATGCACTATATCAGGTCTCAATTTTTTCAACAGTTTTGAGATAATATATATATCTTTAATAGACATGCTCTTATTTGGAGCTATATCTAACTCAATTACTTTTGCATTTTCGTTGACAAGAAGTGAAGTCAATTGGCTGTGCTTTGGTAAAAGAAAATATAAATCTATGTCTTGTGATTTTGTTTTATATAAATTTAATAGATATTTTCCAGCTCCACCTATATTAGTGTCACTGCATACATGTAGTACTTTAATATAGCTCACTCCTTTTTGCTAATGTAACACCTAAAGTGATAAACAACCAAAATATTAATACTATTCTATAGTTATAAAATGGATAATCAAACATGCATTGTACTAAAAATCCGATTATTCCACACATAATGGTTAGAGCAATTACTCCACTTTCGCTCAGTTTTTCTTTATTAAAGCAAAGAGCAAGATGCTTTATTACTCGCCATATAGTAAATATAAATAATATAAATCCAATAATTCCACCTTCTATAAATATTTGAAAAAATGCATTATGTGAATGTTGAGCAGGAATATAATAATACGTATAAAAAGGATATAAATATCCGTATGATGCTGTTCCAAGTCCTGCTCCTGTTAGAGCAAAATCGCTGCCCATTTCCAAAGACGAAAGCCATATTTTTACACGAATAGCAGTAGATGTATCATCCATATTTCCTATGCTCAAAAATCTTATTAATATATTATCTGGTAAAATAAATGGAGCAAGTAATAGTGCTATAATTGCAAGTCCCCAAAGTTTTCCATTGTAGAAGGTAATAAATATTGCAAGAGCTATCAATAGTCCTAACCAGCATCCTCTTGAATATGTTGCTCCTAGACAAAGTGCCATAAGAGCAACTATGCCTGTATAAAATAATAATGTAATTTTTGTTTTTCTAGTTAGCAACACTCCAATGGCCATCATAAACGACAATATGAGATATACCCCTAATATATTTGGATTTTCAAGAGTAGAATATGCTCGGTCTGTAATTGCAAAAACTGATGGATCTATCCAATTTTGCATTATTCCCCAGCCAAATTGATATTGTAAAAGTCCATAGAAAGAAACAAATACTCCAGAAATTACAAAAAGCTTAATGCATCTTAAAATAATTGCTCTATTTTCCAAAAGTTGTATTCCAATTATATAAAATCCAATGAATATTACATAAATTACCCAAATTGTAAGACTTTCTACTTTTTTAAAAGAAAATATTGAACTTAAAAAATACATTATTAAAAGTCCTATTAATATAATTCCTATATCATCTAATTTCCAGTGATATTTTATTGAATATTCTCGTTTTGTACCTTCTGATATATTTGATTTAAACAGCATTGTATTACTTGGTAAAGTTAGTACATTTCTTGCAATTGTAGATAATATTATTAATATGGTTAATCCTAATATTAGTTTTGTCTCAAATATTGGAGCAGAAAGTACCAATAAATATAATCCATATACTGGATTTAAAAATACCACACTGGCTATTGTGAAACCTATAATCATTGCTAATCCCAATAAATTACCCACAAATGCCATAAGTATTATACATATGGTTCCTATTGAGAAGCCATAAGTTAAAGCATGTTTATTATTTGTCTTATAGTCTATTTGTACTATTTCAAAATCTGCCATTTTAAATAAAAGTTTAAATATAGAGCTCTGAGCAATTAACTCAATGATATCTATCTTAGCTAATATTAAACCTATTGATATCAATAAAATCAAGAGACAGTATATATTTATACCCGATGTAGCAAGTACATAAAATGATACTATGAGCAAGAAACTGCCTATTAAGCTAGAATTAATCCGCATTATTATATATAGATATTCTTTAATATACGGTAATATAATGCTTTGGTGTACAATTTTTTGGTTAATTCTTTGAGAAAAGTTCTCCAATATAACAAATGGAAATCGAAATATAGTCCCAATTATGCTATTTTCAATATCTAGCTTTAATAGAGTAATAAATATAATACTATTAAATGTACTACTTACCCATATATGAGAAAATGCTCGGCATATTTTTTCTATATATTTTGATAGTTTGCTCGCATTAAATTGTTTAACAAAAAAATTATTTTCCATATGACCGTCCTTTCTTCAGTCGAGCTAATAGCTCGATTAATATTTCTATTCTAAAAATAAATGCCAGAGCAAAATATTCTATAGCGCCTATAATAGTAGGAATAAATACTTTTAATATAATGCTATTTAATAATTGCTCAATTTTATATACAGTAATTCCCATTATTACACCTATTACTATTACTTTGGCAAATTCGATATATTCTTTATGCGATAGAGCTTTATATAGCTCATTCAATTTATAAAAATTTAATATGCAAGTTAGTATAGTTCCTATTGAAATGGCAAAACCAAGTCCCATTATTCCAAAATAATTTGGAAGTATAAAACAAAGTACAATAGTTAAGGTTGTTCCAACTATACCTGTAATCATGGGAATGCGAGCATTCTGATTTGCGTAAAAAATTTTGTTTATAGCTTCATTATATGAAAATGCCAGCATTCCAAATCCAATACTGATTAGAGCTCTTCCTGTTTGTGTACTATCTATTGCTGTAAAATTACCTCTTTCATAAGCTAACCTGACTATTGGAATACCTAATACTATTAATCCAATCATAATTGGAACTATAATAATTGTAATGCTCTTTAAAATAATTTTTATCAAATCATTAAATAGAGCATCATCTTCTGTATTGGCATATTTTGAAAGATATGGATAGCTCAGATTTGAAATTACATATGCAAAAATTCCAGAAATTACAATATATAATCTATTTGCAAGCTCCATATAGCTAACTGCTCGACCATTATCTAAGTATGATGCCATTTTCATATTTATTAATGAAGAAACAGGGTATGCCCAAGAGCTTATTAATATTGGAATAGCAAGAGTAACTGTATTTTTAATAGTATCAGTTAAAATATTTAATTTTAATTTATAGTGAAATCCCAATTTTCGTATATATGGAATTTGAACAATTACTTGTAATGTCCATGATATAAGCATCATCGTCGATAAGCCATATATATTATCACTACACAATAAATATATAATTACTACTGCATTTGAAATTAAACTTAAGACCGCTGTTATATAAAACTCTTGATTACAATTTAGAATGCCTACAAATGTATATGCTATACCAGTAAAAATTATCATTGGAAACATTATTGTAAGTAATTTAGTTGCAAGAGCAATAGTTTCATCATTTGCTCCTGAAAGTGAAAATTTTATTAATGGATTAACAAAAATTATTCCAAGTATTGCAATAACTAAAGTTATAATTATTATTAAATTGATATAATCATTGGCAAATTTGTTGGCTACATTAGTTCCTTCTTTATGAGATATCTTAGTATATGTTGGAATAAATGCTGCACTTACAACGCTCCCAAGTGTTATATCAAAAAGTGTTAATGGAATTTTACTGGCTGCCAAAAAAGCTGTTAGCTCTATGTTAGCACCATATATAGATGCTAAAAGAATTTCTCGAAATAGTCCAAGAGCTTTAGATATTATTGTAATCACAGCCATAAAACTAGCAACTTTTAAAGTTTTTTGATAATTCAAGTTTTCCACACCTTGTCATAGAGAGCTACATTATCAAGGGTCATTTTTTCTACTGAATAATTTTCCTTGACAAATTTATGCCCATATTCTCCCAAATCTTTTTTTTGTCTATCTGGCATAGTTATTAATGTTATTATATCTTTTAATAAAGCTTTTGAGGTGCTTCCAAGCTCACCTCGACATGTAAAATTGGAGCTAACTGCTAAAGATAATTTTTCTTTATCAAAAATTCCAATATATCCTGCATTTCCTGCTAAAATTGTTGGACATTTAGTACACATTGCTTCTAAGGCTACACGACTTACCCCTATGCATATATCAGATATTGCTAAAAATTTATTTACCTTTGTTGTTGCTCCTGTTAAAATTATATGTTCTATGCCTAAATCTTTATTTATTTTGGCTGCTCTAGTTTTTATATGTTCAAATTCTTTTCCACCACCAACAATTAAAATACGAGTATCTGGTTTTTGCTTATATAAATTTTTAGAAATATTAATTAATTGATGAGCAACAAGGCTAGTTTGTGGTTCTAAACGACTTATATGTGCAATAATTGTTTTTGTATTGTCGATGCTATATTTTTTTTGAATATCTTTGGTGTCTATTTCTTTTTTAAATGTTTCATTACTTATACCATTTATGGTTACAAGAATATTCTCGGGTTTTATATTATAGTTCTCAATTAAATAACTTTTTAAATCATCACTTACTGCAATACTTGCCTCTCCCCAATTAGAGTTAAATCTATATATTGGACTCGTGTTAAATAGACCATGAACAGTTGTTACAAAACGAAAATTCATATATTTTTGTAAAATACCAAGCGTAAAAGCAGGGATTCTAGCATGTGCGTGGACTATATCTATTTGCTCTTTTTCTATAATTTTTTTTAAAAGAAAATATGAGTCTAATATGTTTTTAGGATTTTTATTATGGAGCGGTAGTCGTATATGTTGTATACCACGTAATTTAAGCTCGGACACATATACACCACCATTTGAAACAATAATTGGTATATATCCAAGATTTTTTAGACCACTAGCAAGCTCGAGGACGTGAGTTTCCACGCCCCCAATATCAAAACTCATTGTAGCAAGAAGAATTTTTTTGTAATTTCTCAAAGTTTTCATTCCTTATTAAGTAAAGTTTTAGATTTCCACGTCCAAGAGTATTTCTCTTGATAATAAAATATATTTTCGCCTGTATTACTATTATCTGTCAAGGTCTTATATTCTTAAATGCATAAGAAATATTGTTACCTTCAACCTTAAATTGGAGAAAAGAAGCTTTTGAAAAATTGTCTTCATCTATATTTAATCCTATAGTATTAATATATCTAACATTATCTTTTATCTGCACTTCATTTTTATCTCCACTTGTTGTTATAACAAAAATATTTTTATTAAACGAAGCCAAATAGTTGTGAAAAGCTTCTCCCTCTTTTTTATTTGAAAAATAATTTAGTGGATGGTGTGTTGTTAAAATAATTATATGTTTTTTAGGAGTATTTTCTAAAGCTTCTATAATATATGCCCAACCCATTACATCAGTCTCAATAATTCCACCGTTTTGTGTATCCAAATTAATTAGCTCTACATCTTTATATTCTAGCTCCCAAAAGCCTGTATTTATACCCAAAGCATCATCAAAATTAAAGTATATATTTTCTTTTGAAGCTAAAATTACTTTTGCATCATATGCAGTCAGAGCATTAGCCAAAACTTGTTTTAAGTAATCACCAAGGACAAAACTATTCGTTAGTGTTTGACCCATTATATTAATATGATATTCTCCATTTTTCGGCGGAGCATTAACCTCATTATATAAGTTGTCAAATGAATGGTCTGTTTCTCCTCCAAAACCTTCTTGAATATTATTTCCTCGTATTATAGATAAATTATCAAAATATATTGTACTTGTTGTAGTTGCATCTACTTTATTTGCATAAGCATATATTTTTGTAATTTGAGCAGGCAATTTAATGTCTTCTGGTAAATTTGCATCTAAATATCTATAATCATTAAATTTTAACGTATCAGCTAGTTTCAAGTGATATACATCGTCTTTTTGGTCTACAACTTCAATTTTTAGTGTATCAGTATTATCGTCGCCTTTAACCCATAAATTTACACTTATTGCATCATTTGGTAGCATTATTGGAGATACAAATTCTGCATAAGCCACTTGTTTATTTTTACTTGGCTTAAAGGTATAAGACATTTTTACAGCTCGATTGCCTTGAAATACTACACTTTTAGTATGTTCCACTTTGCCTTTTATTTGTGTTGTATCTCCACCCCATTTGGGTAAATTGTTCTCAAAAGATTCTATAGGAATAGTTTTGCTTCCAACTACTACACTAGAGGTTGCGTTTAATCCATTATATGAAGCCTTTAAAATTGTTGTACCAGCTGATTTAGATGATACAGTTCCATTTTTAATATCTAAAATACGCATTGTATCAGATAATTCTATACCATCTATTTCGATTTGATGCCCATCATTTGTTGTACCGATTATTACTACATCTTCTTTTTCTCCAACATCTAAATTCATTAATGAAGGTTCAATTTCAATACCAATGAGCTTATCAAATACTTCGATTTCAATATCAGTTTCAATACCATCTTTTTCCAGAACTATAAAGGCATCTCCAGCAGTTTTTGGAGTAATAGAATTTTGAGCTATATCTGCTTCAATACCAATTACATCAACATTATAATTATTAAGTTTAATTGGATTTGAAAATTCATCTATTCCTGTAACACTAAATCTTATAGGCCCATCAATAACTGTTTGTGTTTTATCTAGCTCTACATGAAAATCAGTGAGCTCACCCTGTTTTTGAGTTGAAAAAACACCAATGCCATTCATTACCTTGCGTTCTGCTCCGTCAGATGGTAAATTCTGTGTAGTAGGTGTAAAATCACCAACATCTCTAGCAACCATAGTTGTAGAGCCACCACCATCTAAATACATCGCATCTTTTGCTCCTAAATTTAGTAATATATCAATTACTTCGCTATGTTTAGCTCCTTGAGAATATATACGACCATCAATTGTAACTAGCAATAGCTCATCTGGTGTATTTGTTGTTGCTATTAAAGTACGGGGATGACGTGAATTTTCACCCACAATGTTTGAAACACCAAGATAAGGCTTTCCATCTTTTAAAATAAGACCTCCCCCACCAATTCCAAAACTTATATTTTCTATAATAGGTAGAGAACGTAAATTTATATCGGGTAATCGTTTAGAGCTCAAATGTGTTTTGATATCTACAAAAATTTTGCTATTTTCAGGAAAATTAAGAAACATTTCTGAGGCTAGTGATGAATTCATTAATATTACATAACCATTATCTGGTATATCAACAGCAGTTTCTAAAGCCACATGTGCTGTTACAACATCATCTTCAACTAAAAGCCCCATAGTATATGGAAATTTTTTAATAATATTAGCAGTATTTTTAGTATATTGATTATCTAAAATTACTGGTCTACTTAGATATGTACCTATTTTATTGTATGCATTTATATCCATTGAAAAACCTTTCTCGGAGTGTAGAGAAACAGTTGTATCGATATAATCTATAATTATATTTAAATTTTTATCAATTAAAATATTTGCCATATCCATATTAGGGCCAACTTCTACTAAAGTTGTATTATAAATTTGCTTTACTGTACCATCATTTATAGCTGCTCCAAAACTTGGTACAGTACTTGTAAGACTAAAAAAATCAGCATTTATAGCAGCTACTGCACCAGAGTCTTTTGCCATCTTTAATATAGTTTGCTTTGTATCTAAAACTCCAGCATCAATAGGAGCAATATCTACATTGGGATTACTTAAATCAATTTTTAAAATATTTACATCAAGCCATCCAATATCTGTAACTAAACTTTTTTCAAGATGAATAACACCGTCTGTTATTGTTTGCTCATTTTCTATTTCATGAAAAATGTCAATTCCAAATACAGGACTTGTAAATAAACTAAATATAATTGTTCCAAATAGTATTTTCGCCTTCATTTTTTCCCCCTAAAATAGTAATTTCTGTTTATATTATTTAAATCTTAAGTCATGTGATGCTTAACACTTAAAGTATTATTTTTATAGATAAATTATTGTATATGCTCATAAAAAATATCTTGACTAAATTCTTCGATTGCTCCCATATCTGGAATAAAATAAGATGTATGTCCTATATATTGTCCTTTACCTGGAAGAATATGAAATTCAAGATTATCTAAACTAAAATCTTTAAGATATCCATAATATTCAAAAATCTCTGTAAGTTTAATATCTGTTTTTACAGTATTAAATACAACTTGAATAAGACTAGGTATTTTTACAATGATAGATGGACTAAGTATTTTTTCGGCAAATGCTTCCAAAAATATTTGTTGCATTTTAATCCTATCAACATCACCATCTTCCATTTTACGAAATCTTACAAACTGTTCTGACTTGACACCATCAAGTAACTGAGGACCTGCTTTAAGATCAATATATAAATCTTGGTAAGGATCAGAATAAGACATATCAATAGGTACATCTACATATACACCACCAATTGCATCTATAATATCACGAAAAGCGGTTAGGGAAACAATAACATAATTATCGATATCTATTCCAAGTAAATTTTCAACATATGTTAGAGCATATTTATCAATATTTTCAATACCTGTATATGCAGACATTTCATTAATTTTTGTAATGCTCATAGTATGCCCCTGATATTTTCTCATCATATCTTTTTGAGCTTGTGTCCATTGAACTCTAGTATCACGTGGTATGGAAACGAGCTTAATTTTTCCAGTAATAGAATTATAATTTGCAATAATAATTACATCTGTTCTATATCCTTGAATATCTGTTCCAAGAATAGCTACGGTTTTATTTACTTCTTGAGCTGCTTCTTTAACTTCCGTAGATTGAGCACTCACATAGCTAAAAGCTTCCAATGTAGTTGTAGCTAATTGTGTTGTAATAGGGTCCTGCTCTATATAAATATAATGTTGATATGCCCATACACCACTGCACATTATCATAAATGAAATTACTAAAGTTATTATGAATGAATTTATAAAGAATTTGAAAAATTGCAAACCTTTCGATTGTCTTTTCATATTTTTACCTCATTTTCTTTTTGACTATTAGACGCTCCTTATACTAGTAAATGTTCCAAAATCATTTTAATTATACCATAAATTAAATAAAAATCAATAAATCGCCCCTTGAATAAAGTCGAAATATTATCTAATATATTAAATTAGATAGTTAATATTAGAAAGGTATCTAAAATATGTTAAAAATTGGTTCACATGTTTCTATGTCAAAGGGTCTTTTAGGAGCAGCAAAAGAAGCTTTTTCATACGGTGCAAATACTTTTATGATTTATACAGGAGCACCACAAAATACAAGACGTTCACCAATAGAGAAACTTAAAATAGAAGAAGGACAAGAATTTATGTGTCAACACGGAATAAGTGATATAGTTGTTCATGCACCATATATTATAAATTTAGCAGCCATTAAAGAAGACACTTATTCATTGGCAAAAGATTTTCTTGAACTAGAATTAGCAAGAACAAAAGCAATTGGAGCAAACTATCTTGTTATTCATCCAGGGGCATACACCACTTCTACTTTAGAAGAGGGATTAGAAAGAATAATTATGGCGATTAATAGTATATTAAAAAAAGATGATCCTATACTTCTTCTTGAAACTATGTCAGGAAAAGGGACTGAAATTGGAAGGAATTTTAATGAAATAAAAAAAATTATTGATAAAATTGAATTAAAAGATAATATCGGTGTTTGTTTAGACACTTGTCATTTGCATGATAGTGGTTATGATATTATAAATAATTTTGATAAAGTTTTAGAAGAATTTGATAATTTAATTGGCAAAAAATATATTAAAGTCATGCACATTAATGGTTCAATAAATTTGATTGGATCAAGAAAAGATAGGCATGCAAATTTAGGTGCGAATAAAAATAATCCACGTGGAGAAGATAAAATTGGAATAAGTGCTATAAAAAAAATAATAAGTAATCCAATATGCCAAAATATTCCTCTAATTCTTGAAACACCGTGGATAGACGAAAAAAATAATCTTTATAAAGAAGAGATTGAACTTTTAAGGGGACATTAAGATGAAAAATAAAATTGTACTTGTTACTGGTTCGTCACGTGGTATTGGAAAAGCCATTGCATTTGCTTTTTTAAAAAAAGGAGCTTATGTAATAATAAACTCAAGTAGTAGTACTGAAGAAGAACTTATTGAAACTTATGAAGAATTTACTTCTTTTGGATTAGCCTGTGCTTATTTTAGGGCGGATCTCTCAATATATACAGAAGCTCTTTCTTTGTTTGATTTTATAGTAGAAAAAACAGGCTCATATCCTGATATAGTAATAAATAATGCAGGTATAAGTTATTATAAACTTTTTACTGAAACTAATCCTAATGAATGGACAAAAGTTATAAACACTAATTTAAATTCAGCATATTATTGTAGTTATTTGGCATTACCATATATGATAAAAAAACACTCGGGAATAATTATTAATATTTCTTCTATTTGGGGCACTGTTGGAGCTTCACTTGAAGTTGCTTATTCAACGAGCAAAAGTGCCATACATGGATTTACAAAATCACTTGCAAAAGAAGTTGGTCCATCAAATATAAGAGTAAATTCCATAGCATGTGGTTGGATAGATACTAACATGAATAGTTTATTTGATAATGAAGATAGAGCTACATTTTTAAACGATGTTCCACTTATGCGAGCGGGTAGTGTAAAAGATGTTGCTAAAACATGTGTATTTCTAGCAAGTGATAGTGCTAGTTATATTACAGGACAAATTATTGCTCTTGATGGAGGTTTGACCTAATATCAACTTTTCCATCTAGTGAACTACCATCACTTATAGAAGTGGGAGCTTCTTGCGTAAGCCGAACCAATGTTCAGTAATTT
>LJHE01000009.1 GCA_001983555.1 Candidatus Epulonipiscioides gigas | reverse complement strand
GACAAGTTATTGAAAAAATATTTTGAACATATTATATACTAAAAAAGCTCTCCAATTCTATAACAAATAGAGATGGGGAGCTAAAGTTTTTTCTAAATAAATTGGAGCAGTTATTTTCGTTTAACCCAGTTACGCACGTTAGCTTCAATAGTTGACCAAGCATCTTTTTTTATAGGTCTAAAGGTTTTTTGCCCAGTATAAAAATCTTTGGTGCTTCTAATATTCTTATCTCCTATAAAGTTTTTTAAGTCTTCTAAAGCAGTGCCTTTATTTCCAGCATGTGTACAAAAGAGCTTAATAGGTTTTCTGGATAAATCGTGCTTTCTTATAAAAGCTCTAATTGGTGGAGCAAATGTAAACCACCATACAGGAGTACCTATAATAATTTCATGATATTTATTTAATTCAACATTTGTATTTTGAATTTCAGGAGCAGCACTTTTTTTAATTTGAGCTTTACCTATAGTTAATGCACTCATTACACTATAAGGTTTTATAGGTTTGATTTCTAGCAAATCTGCTCCTAATTCATCTGCTATAATTTCTGCAACTTTTTTTGTGTTTCCTTGCAATGAATAATAAACTACTAATGTTTTCATAAAAATACCTTCCATTTCTAGTTATTTAATGACCTAAATTATAGATATCTACACCATCTGCACTTAAGTCTTTAATCGCAATATCTGCCATAGCAGATAAAGTATCTAGTGAAGTTACAATTTGAATTGATGATTCAATAGCAAGTCTTCTAATTTTAAATCCATCACGTTGTTTATCATTACCTTTTGTTGGAGTATTAACAAGTAAATCAATATCTCCACTTCTAATTAGTTTTAATATCTCTTCATTTCCAGCAGAGAGCTTATTAATAGTTTGTACCACTATTCCACTATTTTCTAGTTTTTTTGCTGTTCCTTCGGTTGCAATAAATTTATATCCAATATCAAAAAAGCGTTTTGCAATAAATGCAAATTCATCTTGGTCATGCATCTGAAGAGCAGCAAGTATTGTGCCACCTCTACTTGGAAGTTTTTTACCTGCTCCAATAAAGCCTTTATATAAAGCTTCTTCAAGAGTTTTGCCAACCCCAAGTACTTCACCTGTAGATTTCATTTCAGGACCTAAGCTTACTTCAACTTGCGGAAGTTTTTCAGTAGAAAATACAGGAACTTTTACAGCATAAAAGTTTTTTTGTTCTGGATAAAGGTCTACACCATAATCTAAGTCTTTAAGTTTTTGCCCAAGGATAGCTTTGGTTGCAAGCTCTATTATTGGAACATTTGTAACTTTTGAAATATAAGGAACAGTTCGGCTAGAGCGAGGATTTACTTCTATTATATATAGCTCATTTTTATACTCAATATATTGAATATTTATCATTCCTAATACTTTTAGCTCCTTAGCAAGAAGTTTTGTACAGTGGAGAATTTTTTGCTTTATATCATCAGAAATATTCACACTTGGATAAATAGTTGTACTATCGCCAGAATGAATGCCTGCTCTTTCGAGATGTTCCATTATTCCAGGAATTAAAATATCATCTTCATCACAAATTGCATCCACTTCAATTTCACGACCCATTAGATATCTATCAATTAAAACAGGATTTTCTTTATCTCTTTCAAAAGCATTCAATAAATATCTTTTTAATTCATTTTCTTCAAAAGTAATTTCCATTCCTTGACCACCAAGTACATATGATGGACGTACAAGTACAGGATATTCAAGCTCTTTGGCTGCTAAAAGACCTTCTTCTAAGCTCCAGATTGCCTTACCTTTTGGTCGTTTAATATTGAGCTTTTCTAAAATTTCATCAAATTTTTCACGATCTTCTGCTTCATCTATTTGTTTAGGCTGTGTTCCAAGAACCGTGATATCCATTTTTTCACAGAAATTTGCGAGCTTAATAGCAGTTTGCCCACCAAATTGTAAAATTACTCCCTTTGGCTTCTCTTTTAAAACTATATGATATACATCTTCATCTGTAAGAGGTTCAAAATATAATTTATCAGAAGTATTAAAATCTGTACTAACAGTTTCAGGATTATTATTTACAATAATAGTTTCATAACCACATTTTTTTAGAGCCATAATGGCATGTACACTACAATAATCGAATTCAATACCTTGACCTATTCTAATAGGACCTGAGCCTAAAACCATAACTTTTTCACGATCACTCACAGTTACTTCATCTTCTTTATCATAAGTTGAGTAGTAGTATGGTGTTTGCGCTTCAAATTCAGCTCCACAAGTGTCGACCATCTTATAAGTTGGAATAATCCCCCATTTAAATCTAAGCTCTCTAATGTCATCTTCATTAACTTGTATAAATTCAGCAATTGCTTTATCAGAAAATCCACGTTTTTTTAGTTTTCTAACATAGCTTGGAGTAAGCTCTTCAAATTCCATATTTTTTAGAGCTTCTTCTTGTGCAACAATCCATCTGAATTTTTCTACAAAGAAAATATCCATTCCAGTAATTTTACAAACTTGTTCTTTACGATAATGACGGCGTAACATTTCAGCAAGAGCAAAAATTCTTTCATCATCAGCAGTTACAACTTTTTCTTTTAGCTCATTTAAAGTACACTGGCTGAGCTTATTATGTGAAAAGCTATATTGACCTATTTCAAGCGAGCGAAGTCCTTTTAAAAATGCACTCTCAAAATTATTTCCAATTGCCATAATTTCACCTGTTGCCATCATCTTAGTTCCAAGAGTTCTTGTTGCAGTATAGAATTTATCAAATGGCCATTTTGGAATTTTTACAACAACATAATCAAGAGCAGGTTCAAAACAAGCATATGTTTTGCCTGTAACAGTGTTTGGAATTTCATCTAATCCATATCCAAGAGCAATTTTGGCTGATACTCGTGCAATAGGATAACCTGTTGCTTTTGAAGCAAGAGCAGAAGAGCGGCTCACACGAGGATTGATTTCGATAATTGCATATTCAAAGCTATCAGGATTAAGAGCAATTTGAACATTGCAACCTCCTCTTATATCACATTCTGAAATAATATCAAGAGATGCTCGGCGTAACATTTGATATTCTTTATCAGATAAAGTTTGAGACGGAGCAACAACAATACTATCTCCAGTGTGTATTCCAACAGGGTCAATGTTTTCCATATTACAAACAGTAATTACTGTTCCATAATTATCACGCATTACCTCATATTCTATTTCTTTCCAACCTTTAATACACTTTTCAATTAAAACTTGATTAACTCTTGAAAGATGAATTCCGCTTCCTGCGATTTCTCGTAATTCTTCTTCAGTTTCAGCAATTCCACCACCAGTTCCACCAAGTGTATAAGCTGGACGGACAACAACAGGATAACTAATTTGCCTTGCAAATAAGACTGCATCTTCAACGGTTTCAACAGTTTTAGACTCAATTACAGGTTGATTAATACGATTCATTAAGTTCCTGAAACTTTCTCTATCTTCGCCTTCTTTAATAGCACTAATTTGTGTTCCAATTACTCTCACATTATATTTTTCTAATATACCAAGGTCATTAAGCTCAACTGCCAAGTTTAGTCCTGTTTGACCACCAACACCCGCAAGAAGACTATCAGGTCTTTCTGTTGCAATTACTTTTTCTAAAAAAGCAGCATTTAAAGGTTCGATATAAATTTTGTCTGCAATCTCTTTGTCTGTCATAATGGTTGCGGGATTACTATTTACAAGAATAACTTCTATTCCTTCTTCTCTAATTGCTTGGCAAGCTTGTGTTCCCGAATAATCAAACTCTGCCGCCTGACCTATTATAATAGGTCCAGAACCTATTATCAAAACTTTTTTTATGCTTAAATCTCTAGGCACTGTAGTTTTCCTCCTTTAATAACAGTTATGAACTCATCAAAAATATGTGCAGTATCAGTAGGACCTGGAGCAGCTTCAGGGTGGAACTGTATACTATATATGTTTAAATCTTTAAAATACATTCCTTCAACAGTTTGGTCATTTAAATTTGTATGCGTCACAACTGCTCCAGGGGGTAATTCCTTTACATAATAATTGTGGTTTTGAGATGTAATATATACTCTGTTTGTAATAAAATCTTTTACAGGATGATTGCAACCGTGGTGTCCAAATTTTAGCTTATTTGTATCTCCGCCAAGTGCTAATGTAATAAGCTGGTGACCAAGACATATTCCTGTTATTGGTTTTTGATTTATTAGCTCTTTAATAGTTTCTACAACTTGTGGAATATCTTTTGGGTCTGCAGGTCCATTTGAAATAAATATACCATCTGGAGCTACAGATAAAATTTCTTCAACAGATGTAAAAGCTGGAAAAACAGTTATTTTGCAACATCTTTTAGAAAATTCACGTAAAATATTTTGTTTAATTCCACAATCTATTACAGCAATATGAATACCATCACCATTTATTTCATACTTTTTATTTGGACTAACAAGTGATACCGCATTTGTATTGGAAAAATTATTCATTTTGAGCTTAATTTGACTTGGTGTAAGTTGTCTAACAGAAATTATCCCTTTCATAGTTCCAAAATCACGGAGAATTTTTGTTAATGCTCTAGTATCAAGACCTTCTATACCAATAATTTTTTGCTCTTTTAAATAACCATCTAATGTGAGCTCACACCTAAAATTATTTGGATAATCACTTTTCTCACGCACAACAAATCCACGTACCATAGCTTTTCTTGATTCCATATCATCAAGATTAATTCCATAATTTCCGATAAGGGGATATGTCATTACAACTATTTGCCCATAATATGAAGGGTCGGTAAGAATTTCTTGGTATCCTGTCATACCTGTATTAAAAACCACTTCACCTATAGCTTCTTTTAAATATCCAAATGCTTTGCAATCAAAAATTGCTCCATTTTCTAATATTAATTGTGCTTTCATCATAGCTCAATTTCACCTCTTAGGTCATTTCTCATTTCAATAACCGCTTCCCTTGCAGCTTGTGCAAAATCTTTTTCATCAATATTTTTTGCTTTATATGCCATAGTAATACCACGAGATGAATTAACAATAGCTCCTATACCATCTTTATCAAAATAACCACTTAAATCTTTGGCAGTTGCTCCTTGAGCACCATATCCAGGCACCAAAAAGAAAGTATTTGGTATTTTTTTACGAAGAGCATCACCTTGTTCTTTATATGTGGCACCAACTACTGCTCCTATTTTGCTATAACCAAACTCACCTATTAAATCTTTCCCCCATTTCTTTACAAGTTCAGCAGTAAAATTATATACAGGTTCTCCATCTATTTTTAAATCTTGAAGTTCTACGCTACTTTTATTACTTGTTTTTACAAGGATAAATAATCCTTTATCTTTTTCATCACAAGCTTTTATAAATGGTTGTATACCATCAAAGCCCATATATGGATTTAGAGTTACCGCATCTTCTTGCCAAATATCTATAAACTGACCATCTATATCTATTCCTTCAATATGAGCGGCATAAGCTGCTGCAGTTGATGCAATATCTCCTCTTTTTACATCACCAATTACGATTAAATTATGCTTTTTAGCATATTCGATAGTTTTTAGATACGCTGAAATTCCACAAGGACCATATTTCTCATACATAGCAATTTGTGGCTTCACTGCTGGGATGAGCTCGTAAGTAAAATCAATAATAGATTTGTTAAAACGAATAAACATATTGCTTACAGCCTCGGGTGTCTTTCCCCATTTTTCAAAACATTCCTCTTTTATAAAATTTGGTATCATCTCTAATGTCGGGTCAAGACCAACAACAGTTGGATTTTTCTTATCTTGTATATTCTTAATTAATCTGTCAATCATAAAACCATCCTCTCTATAATCATAACTAGCCATATTTTTACAAAAAAAAACAATGAAAAAGTATAGTCGCTTTCTCATTGCCTTTTTGATTGATAAATTTTGTGAAAAGCCTAAAAGGCAATCTAACTAATTTGTTCAATACTAGCATAGAATAAGCCATATTGTCAATATTAATATTTAATATTTCAAGACAAATCCTTAGTTTTCACTAATTTTTTTATTATAGTTTTTTCTATCATTCTTATACTTTTTAACTTTTTCATTTAGCTATTTTATTTAATCTGATGGTTTTTAAAATTGCGATATGCGAGCACTAAGAATAAACTACCAACCATAAATGCAACAATGCAAACTGCTTGATAGAGCCATATGGTAACACCAAAAATATTAAATGAAAATTGAACAGCAATTACATCGAAAAATGACCCCATAGCAATAGGTAAAAAATATCTTACTTTTTCAAGTCCATTAATATTCATCATGCCAAAGAGAACTATAGCAACTGAAAGCGCAAGAGATATTACAGATTGCTTAAATATAGAGGATAAACACAAACTAAAGCCAGTTAATAAAAACCCACCAAAGCAAGTAGTAATAATAAGCAAAATAACACAATCTAACATAGTGAAATTATAAGTTAGTGGTCCTATATAATTTTGAATTGCTGAATTTGCACCTTCAAAGCCATAAATTAACATAAGAGTGTAATAACAAACAAGTAAACTAATTATAGAAATTATAACAGAAATCGAAACAGCCGTGAATATTTTGGCAAAACTTTGAGATTTTTTTCCATTCTTTGATGTTAAAATCAAATTATCTATTCCTTTTTGGTATTCATCAGAAAATATAGGCGATACAATAAATGCTATAAGCATCATAATTGTTAAAACATTTGTCATTGATAATGCCATAAATCTTTCATATCCAGTGTCATACTGAATTATAATAGGTTTTTCAACTTTTTGGTCAAGATTTATTACTGCTTCAACATTTTCATCTGAAAAAAGTGGATTATTTTCTAAATTTGTTCTATATTGCTCTGTGCGTATTTGATAAAAATTTTCAGCATCTTCATTAGATATATTTTGAAAATCCGTATACTCAAATCTATCACTAGATTTTGAATATGTTGCATCAATTAAATCTAAAATGGAGCTATATGGTAGTGCGTAAGTTAAATATTCTTCACTTAACATATACGGAACGTCAAGATTAGTTGGGATATTTTTGTAAGCATCTGAGGCTTCAAGTATTAATTTTGTATCAAGAGCTCTGCCTGAGAGTTCTTGCCCATATTGTTTTAATAAAAGCATTTCTTCGTAATTTGTTAGGTTTGTATTTGAATAATCTGACATACTATTTTTACCCATCACCATAGTAGCACAAGAAAATACAATAAAAAAAAGCGTAATGATAAAGGCTACTATAAAAGATTTTCTAATAAAAATCTTTTTGTATTCAAAGCCTACTAAATACCAAAAGTTATTCATGTTTGTTTACCTCAGAAAAATAATAAAGATACAAATCTTCTAAAGTTGCAGGCGTAGATATTGCTTTGTCATGAGGTTTTTCATCACATACAAGTCGTAAAAATGTGTTTTCATCTTCTGATCTAAAGTTGATTACAGGAAAGCACTCCATTAAATTTTGAGCAGTTTTGTTATCTACGCTACATTCAAAAACTTTACCATTAATCACCTTTATAATTTCTTTTAAACCACCAGTATGAATAAGCTGACCGTCTTTCATTACAAGAATGGTATTGGCAATATTTTCAATATCAGAAACAATATGAGTAGATAAAAGTACAATTCTATCCTTGCCAAGTTCTGATATAATATTACGAAAACGTACCCTTTCTTTAGGATCAAGTCCTGCTGTTGGCTCATCTAAAATTAAGACTTTAGGGTTATTTAAGAGCGATTGTGCAATTCCTAGTCTTTGTTTCATACCACCTGAGAAAGTTTTAATTTTCTTTTTTGAGACATCGGATAAAGATACCATTTCAAACAATTCTTTGGTTTTTATCTTTGCCTGTGCTTTTGTTAGTCCTTTTAAGCTTGCCATATAGTACATAAAAGATTGTGCTGAAAATTCGGGATAGTAGCTAAAATCCTGTGGTAAATATCCAAGTACATCACGATAACTTTCTTCTGATATGTCTATACCATTAAATTTTACCTCTCCGCTGGTTGGCTTTAAGATACCACAAATCAAACGCATAAGTGTTGTTTTACCTGCACCATTTGCTCCTAGAAGTCCATAAACACCATTTGTAAGAGTAAGTGATAACCTATCAACAGCGATTTTGTTTTTATATTGTTTGCTCAGTCTATTTATGATAAGTTCCATGTGAGTTCCTCCTGTAATTTTATAAATCTGATAAAGCAATGCATGAGCAGTAGACTAAGTGTAAAAAATGCGATAACCCAAAGATATATATACTCCATGTTGTAGATAAAACTATACGTACCATTAAGCATAAAAATACTAATACTACTACATACTCCTGCACAAATATAAATGTTTTCTTTTAAGTGAATTTTTGAGATAATTAAAAGACTTAAATAGCTTGAAAGTAAGAATGGTACCGCAAGATAAATCGCACTAAGGAGCACTCCATAATCATTATTCCTTGTAAGTATTATAAATACTAGCAACATAATAAAGTTAATCACACCTAAAATACAAAGTCTCATAAGCGTTATCTTAGATAAGTTATATTTGCAAGTAAGCTCCAGTTCATCCATATTATAGGTTGTGCTTCTATAAATTTCAGAAGTGACACATAAGATAAATAGTGGCGAGATTGCAGATATAACAGATATGGTATGGTTTGTAATTTCTGCTATATTTACATACCAAAAAGCAAAATAAACACAAAGAGCAAATACTACCCATACCCTTTTTCTAATAAATCCTATTTGCGATAGAAACACACTACTAAATTTTGCTTTTGGATAAGATATATTATTTACAAATTTATCCCTTTTTTGAGGAGCTGGTGGCGTGAAATTTTGTTTTAATGCAGATTTAAGTCTTTTATCCATAAAAATCCTCTTTTCTCAAACTTATTTTTAATTCTTTTTCAATAGAGTTTAGTTTCCTATAAACTGCAAATCGTGAAATTCCTAAATATTGAGCAATTTCACCTACACCAAGTTCATTTGTAAATCTTAGTAGTACAATTTCTTGGTGCTCATGATTTAGCTGTGATACAGCAGCTTGTACAACAATAGAAGTCTCTAAATTTTGTGTTTCTTCTACTGGTTGTATTTCTTCACCTGATAAATCATCAATATTTATTATGTTCTTTGTCTTTCTAAAATAATCGATGCAACAATTGCGTGCTATGGTGTAAAGAAAGGCAAGTTTTTTTCCTCTTTCAAGGTAATCAGTTGTGCTAAAATATTTCAAAAATGTTTCTTGAGTTATATCCTCTGCGACTTCACGATTTTTTACTTTGAAATAGCAAAAGGTATATATTTTATTATACTCGACTGTTAAATAGCAAGACATAAAAATCTCCTTCCATATTATTTAAACATAAAAGTATGCTAAAATGTGCGGGTGAAATAAATTTTTATGAGCATCTTATATATTTTAAAATTTTCAAGCATATATTGAAATGTACAACTATATATTGAAATGTATTTGTTAAAATTTATTATATATATTTATTTAAGAAAGGAAAGGAATTAACATGAAAAATTTTAATCACAAAGCTTTATTAAAAATATTTGTACTTGGACTAGTGAGTATTGCCTCTATTACTATAATTTCAAATTTATTCGCCACTGAGCAAGCTCCTAATTATATCGAAATCACAGACGAAAACTCTTTTATTAGCTCGGATGAAAATTATGCTATTCATCCAACAGAAAACTATACTTTTATTGTATCAGAACAAAATAATAATACTAGAATAGATAAGGATTGGGAAGATATATTATCTGTAACTGGTTGGACAACAATAGTAGAAGACCATATGTATTATTCAGATTTGCCAAAAATAACAAATGATATTAATAATAAGGGAAAAATCTATATTAGAATGACAACTGATTTTGGTGGGCTGTTATTGGATAATTATTCTTTAGAATTGGGAAAATCTGTAGAAATATTGAGAGGATTAGATCGTGGGGACAAGTATACAATTGAGGTAAAGGCAGCTGATGATACTAAAGAGACATATAGAATAACTATTGATTAAATAAAATAATAAAAAAAAATTAAAGACCACAAGATATAACTCATGTGGTCTATTTTAGTATATTCATTACTGAAAAAGAGCTCTAACTCAAATTAGTGTTAAAATTTTCTTCTTATATATCTAAGAGAAAATATTTTTAAATGCAATAAAATTATTATTTTTGCTACTTTGAGGTATGGCAAAATAAATATTTTTAAAATATGATCCTAAATTTTCATTCATCAATACTAATTTAAAATCTTGAGCTATATCTACAGGATTATTCTTAAACACTCCACAACCCCATGCTCCTAAAATTAAAGTTGTGACTTGCTCAGTTGCAAATGCTTTAATTACAAGTCTGATACGATTTAACATAACTGTTCTTGCTTGCGTAAATGAAGTTATCTTATGACCCAAATTTACAGCTGGAGCTGTAACAACACTTTTGACTACAATTGGATTTTCATATAATTTATAGGTTTTGTCATCTCTAAAAAAAGTTACATTATTAGTAACAAACATTTCATCAGTATATAATCCATTTTTTGTTTTAGAATTAATATCATAATAATCTTTTACTAATAATTGAGCTATATATAAATTGCTACAAATACATAAAGCTTCTTCTTGAGCTAGAGAACCCTTTAAAAAGCCACCACCTCGATTTTTGGCACTTGCAAAGTTGAGAATGCCAACTAGCTCGCTAGACGGTATTTCATTAGCTAAAGTATCAGATACTGTTTTTGGAACTACATTATATGTTGGAGTATATTTTCCACCATTAAAATGTTCATTTTTTAATTGTTCAATATTAATACGTGTACTTTTTAATCCGTCAGCTAATGCTATTTTAGTGTTCTTTGTATTTAAAATATAATAACCAGCATTAGATATATTTACTGTCTCCTGAGCAGTTTGAATACGTTGTTCTCTATTCATATAATCTCCTTTTGAAATATAGTTTGAAATATAGTAATCGTAGTTCAGCTGACGCTGACATCTCCCTATCCTACCGCCTCTTGCTAGACACATCCCATAGTACCCCATTTTAATGTTGTAACAGTACCGAAGGTACAAGGGGGGTTTAGTGTGGGAAAGCACCAAAGGTGCAAAAGTTGGGTTGGATTGAATTAAAGTACTATTATTTTAATACTTACTTATAGAAAGTATTTTTTTATCTAAATTTGCATTGGCATCAAATATCTCTGCTACATCTTGGATAGGTAAATATGTATATCCATTCTTTATTATAGGCGGAGCATCCATTAAAATAGCTTCTGTACCCTTATAAGCTATATTACTTCCTAATGCAAAATAAGTAATTGTATTATTATATATAATGGAAATATTTGAAACCAAATTATTTTCATCCATAGAAAAAGCAATATCAGCATCTGGTACATCAAATAAATAAGCAATATCTCGTATACCAATCATAGTATGATTTTTATCGGATATATAAGGAGGAGTTAATAAATTTAGCTGAGCTTCTTCCCCACCATAAGTAATGGATTTACCAGATGCATTATCAAAATTAATTTCTACTTTAACAACCCAGTCATTCAACATTTTTTGTATTTGCTCTAATTCTTCTAAATTTTTATTGGTATCAATTTCTAGTTGATATAATGTTGTTTCCCAGTCATCTTGAGCTACTCCAGCAAGTATATCTTTTTGTAGCTGTTCTAAAGCTGTAATATTTTGTTGAGTTTTTTTACTTAGATTTTCTAAACTGACTTGCCATTCGTCAAAAGTTGTAGCATAAATAATAGTATTAAGATTTATAAGAATACTAAAAAAAATAAATAACTTTTTCATAAATTTTCCTTATACGAGATTTAATTTTTCACCATTTATAAAATATTGTAGATTTTAGCAATCCCTTCGTTAATTTCTAGCCTGCACAATGTGGAATTATAAGAACAGATGGTACGCTCCCAATTTTTTGAACCTTTTATAAGGCGTAATACCCCACTTGAAATTCACGATGAATTTGATACTTAATTATGCCTACAAAATTTTCTTCAAATTGTCTGATATTTCTTGTATTTGTGTGAGAGGTAACTCTGTGATGATAGAAATAGTTTTTACACTTAATCCTTTTTTTAAACTTCTTTTTATTAATTGCATTTTTTCTTGCTCCACACCTTCAGCTATCCCTTGAGCTTTACCCTCAGCTATTCCTTGAGCTTTACCCTCTATTATTCCTTGAGCTTTACCCTCTATTATTCCTTGAGCTAATCCTTCAACTTTTCCTCTAGCTTTTCCACCGCTTTTTGCTTGGATTATTTCAGCTTTTTTTATAGCTAATTCAGTTTCTTTTTGAGCTAATTCATTTTTCTTTTGGGCTAATTCCTGTTCCTTTTTAGATAATTCATTTTCTTTTTGCTCTAATTCTTGTTCAAGTACAGATATTTGAATTCTTTCTATGCTTTTTTCTTTCATGAAAGAGTCATATTTTCTTTTTTGCTCTGAATTAAGGGTTGATACAGCTAAGACTTGTCTTGCGATATCTATGTTTTTTGATTTTGAATCATCTTTTATGTGATTGTTTTTTAACATGTATAACCATTCGTCTAAGTCTGTTTCAATTATATCATTAAAACGATTAATATTAATTAAATAATATTCGGGACATATATCTTTTAAATTTATATCCTCTTCAATAAATAACTTTGAGTCTGCGTCTAAATCATAAAAATCTGTTAAACTTTTATAAATACATTTTGAGCCAATATTAAAATATAATAAGCTAATAGAAACTACTTTAACAAATGTTTCTACGGGTATAACATCTACTATAGTTTTGCAGGTATCCCATAATATTTTACTTAAATAATCATTTCCTCCCCCGTATTGTATTTTTACAATCATTTTTTTACCGTGCTGATTTTTAACGAATAAAGATACTCTATTTAACTTAATTTGAGAATTACGGTCGTTGTCTAATATTTCCATAATAGTTACTTCCTCTTTTAGCAAAGCAAGTAAGAATCCTTCTAATATACTAAAATAGTCCTTTTGTTTCAATACATGTTTCATAGCATAATCAAATGAGATTACTTCGCAAGAATTTTCCATAAAAATACCCCCTTATTAAATTACAAATTTCACTATTAATTTTACTCTAATTATTAAAATTTATCAATAGATAAACAAAAGAATTAATTAACAAATATACAAAATTAAGAAAAAGACATGATGAGTCCAGTAAAAAATCATGATTATAATGATCAAATTATGGAAATAATTTAGATACAACCGTGAGTACTTTAAAATAATAGTTGCATCCTAGCATCTAAGTAGTAGCTTCAGCTAATAGAGGCGTTTAGCTCCTGAGCAATTGACTAAGCCTCATGTAATACTTCAGCTTTTGTTTGCTCGATAGCCTCCCATTTTAAGGGGAGGTGCCTCGTAAGAGGCTGTGTGGTTTAGGGAGGTGGCAGCGTAAGCTGACTGAATGAGTTGAACTGAGATTACATCAATGGGCGTAAAGCTCACTCCTTTAGTGGTGGGATATAAGCCCTATTAAATTTGTAAAATTGCATGATAAAGAAATAAATAGATTAAAGTTAAATAAAAATCTATCAAGTATGGGAATATAAATTATAAAAACGTCTTGAAACGGGCGTAATACTATCACTAATTAGTTCATAGGAACTATTGATAGTGAAAGTCTTAGGGAAACTATATTAGTGTATATTGACTTTAGAGTCATATAAGAAAATTAGTTAGTACTTAAGAACCCCACTCCTTTAGGGGTGGGAGTTTCAGTATAAGATGAATCTTCTATTATTAGTACTTATATCGTTTACCTGTTTTTC
>LJHE01000008.1 GCA_001983555.1 Candidatus Epulonipiscioides gigas | reverse complement strand
ATGTGAAGCGGACGGATAGAGTAAAAGAGCGAAGCGACACTGCGAAGCAGACAGATAGAGTAAAAGAGCGAAGCGACACTGCGAAGCAGATTTCTTAAGTTCCCATGTATGCCCCTGGAAGGGGAGCGGGGCCACTTCCCCGCAATTTTGCGACAACTCGAGTCTACAGAGCTACAGCCCCTATATTAATTATTGATTAACTGTATCGTTATCTTTTTCTTCTTGCACAATTTTTAAACTAGATTCATCTAGTTCTACATGGTCTGCGTTATTTTCAGGTTTTACTATTTCACTTGTCGCCAACTCTTCGCTTTGTTCAACTTCAGTTGCCATCATCTCTTCTGCTTGAGCAATTTCAGTTGCCTCTAATTCTTTTTGCGCAACGTCTGTTGCCTCTAATTTTTCTTCTTGAGCAACTTTAGTTGTCTCTAATTCTTTTTGCTCAACTTCAGTTGTCTCTAATTCTTTTTGCTCAACTTCAGTTGTCTCTGAGTCTTTTTGTGCCACTTCAGTTGGCTCTAATTTTTCTTCTTGCGCCACTTCGGTTGTCTCTAATTCTTTTTGAGCAACTTCGGTTGGCTCTAATTCTTCTTGCGCCACTTCACTCTCTACTGAATTGCTGTTTGCTTCTGTACTTTCATTGTTCGCTGTTTGATCTTCTTCTGGCATTAATTCAAACTTTGGCGCTGTATTTGTTATTATTTCTATCTTACTATATGCATCTGTTTTGTCGATTTTCGCTTCTTCTATAAACGACATCATTTCTTTACCAGCAAAATCCATTTTTGCAAAAGCTATATACTCATCTTTAATTTGATTCTCATCAGCATCTTGGTGTGCTATAGTTTGGCCTATATGATATCCATAGCTAGTTTCTACTGGTTCGGCCCAATATTCTCCGTCCGCTGTGTCGAACGCTGCTGTCTCAAATTCTGGTACCATTTCTCCTCGTCCAAACGTATATTCTCCATTATTATCTTTGGATCCAGGATCTTCTGAATATTCTGCCGCTAACTTTCCAATATCTTCTCCATTTTTTACTCTCTCTAAAAGTTCATTCGCTAACTCTAATTTTTCCGCCTTCACTTCATCACTTAACGGCTGGCCAAGTTCATCTGTTGTTAATAACAAAATATGTCTAGCTGTTACTTTTTCATACGCTGGTTTTGCTAGCTCTACCTCTGTCGCTATATCTTCTTCCGATGGCATATAAGTCTCACTTAATGCTATCTGCACTTTATTGGATAACTCTGCCCCTATTAACAAATCAATTATGTCTTGTTCTCCAAACTCATGTAAATTTGCTATTTCTCCATTTATATCCATAAATGACTTAGCGTCTTGTGCAATTAAAGCTATCTCCTCATCGCTTAACTTAATATCCATTTCGTCCGCTTTATTATTTGCTACGATCGCCAAAGCTACGGATTTCAAAGCATTGTCTTTTGCGATAGCTCCAATAGTTTGGCCACCTTCTATTTCGATATCTTTCATCGTGCCCATATCCATGCCTAACTGCATTTCGAATGCAGACTGCGCACTCCATAAATATGCTCGATAGATTGACTCATTAATGTTTACTCCATCTATCGTTGCTATTAAATCATTTTGTCCTAATGTTACTCCTTCTCCTATCGCATCATGATTAAAGACTGAATTTGCTCCACCAGCATTTGCATTGCTCACTTCTATTGTTTCGGTGCCCACTATATCGTCGTCAGCTTTTCCACACGCCGCTAATCCACTTATAGCCATACATCCTACTAAAGCTAGTGCCATCATTCTTTTTGTTAGTTTCATAATTGTTCTCCTTTTTTAAATGCCTCAAAGTTTAGAATTTTTATATATAACGAAATATTTTTTTAATTACTCGTAACACTTTTTATGTCGTATAATACGTTTTTCACAAAATTAAGATATTCTTTTTGAGGAATTTCTTGAATATTAAAAAGTAACCTAACATCTTTTTCTATATTAATTTTCAAGTTTCTGCTATATTTCTTAGCTAGAAAATTGAGCGTCTCGCTCTTTACTTGATGAATGAATTTTAACATGATCATGTGAATATTTTGTGATATTAACGAAATATTTTGTTCATTTGCTAACGATTTTATGATAGCAATATCTACCAAATTTAAAACCATTATCGGCGGATCTCCATATCTATCCGTAATCTCATCCAATATATTAGAATAATCCTCTTCTGTCTTTATAGATGCTATCTTCTTATAAATATCTAATTTTTGTATCTCATCTATTATATAATCATTCGGTATATAAGCATTAATTTTCATTTCAATAGTTGTTTCAACTCGTTTCTCTTCTACACCACTTTGCTCCTGTTGTATGGCTTCTCTTAACATCTTAGAATAAAGCTCGTAACCTATCTTTGCCATGTGCCCACTTTGGCTAGCCCCTAATAAATCTCCTGCACCTCGGATTTCTAAGTCTCTCATCGCTATCTTATATCCCGCTCCCAATTGCGTGAATTGTTTTATTGCTCCCAATCTTTGTTCGGCCACTTCTGTTAACGCTTTATCTCTTCTATATAATAGATACGCATACGCCTGTTTATCACTTCGCCCTACTCTTCCTCTTAATTGATATAATTGCGCCAATCCCATTTGGTCCGCATTTGTTATTATGATCGTATTCGCATTCGCTATATCTAATCCTGTCTCTATAATTGTTGTACACACCAATACATTTATCTCTTTATTCTCAAATTTTTCCATTATACTTTCTAATTCTCTTACACTCATTTGTCCATGCGCAAACGCTACTTTTGCCCTCGGTACCATATTTGCTATTTGCATAGCCTTTTCTTCTATGTTCTGAACTCTATTCGATAGAAAATATACTTGGCCATCTCGATTTATTTCTCGATTGATAGCATCTTTTATAAAATCATCGCTCTCTTCTAACACATATGTTTGTACGGCTCTCCTTTCACTCGGCGCTTCCTCTATAACCGACATGTCTCTTATCCCGATTAAACTCATCTGCAGGGTTCTAGGTATCGGCGTTGCCGTCAACGTTATCGCATCTACTTCTGTTTTCAACTGCTTTAATTTTTCCTTGTGTGTAACTCCAAACCTTTGCTCCTCATCTACTATCAATAATCCCAAATCCTTGAATTTTACATCCTTTGATAATAATCTATGTGTTCCTATTATAATATCTATCGTACCATTTTCCATCCCCTTCAAAGTCTCTTTAACTTGTTTCGGTGTCCTAAATCTCGATAATACTCCAACACCTACTCCTTGCGCTTCCATCCTCTTTAAAAATCTCTCAAAATGTTGCTGCGCTAAAACTGTAGTCGGTACCAAATACGCTACCTGCTTATGATTTAACACCGCTTTAAACGCTGCCCGTATCGCTACTTCTGTTTTCCCATAGCCTACGTCTCCCAATATAAGTCTATCCATGATTTTATCACTCTGCATATCTCTTTTTACAGACTCTATCGCTTCTATCTGATCTGTCGTTTCATCATACGGAAATAATCCTTCAAATTCTTCTTGCCATACACTATCTTCGGCATATGCAAACCCTCTAGCACTTTCTCGCTTACTATATAATGCTATCAACTCTTTAGCTATATTCTTTACCGAACTCCTAGCTTTAGATTTCGCTTTCTTCCACTCCGGACTTCCTAATGTATTAAGCTTTGGTACACTATGTTCACTTCCTATATATTTTTGTACTAAATCCATCTGATTTATATTTACATATAACGTTCCTCCATCATAACTTATCTTTAAATTGTCCTTTGCTACTCCTTCTAATATTATCTTTTCTATCCCTAAAAATATTCCTACCCCATGATTTTCGTGCACAACATAGTCTCCCGCTTTCAACTCCATAAAGCTTTCTATCTTTGCGCCCTTATATTTTTTCCCCTTTTTACGATCTTTTTGCTTATCCTTTCCAAACACTTCTAAATCACTTATCACTATAAAATCTATATCTTCATACTCAAATCCATGATTCAACGATCCGCTACTAACCAATATCTGGCCCGGACTTAGCTTATAATCCAAATTTCCTAGCGCCGTATATATTTTTTGATCATCCAATTGTTGCGCTACATGTGCTGCTTTACTTTTTGTCCCCGCTAAAAATACTACCTTTTTATTACTACTTTTATATTTTTTTAACTGCGTCTCAAACGCACTTATATTTTTATAATTATTATCTATATTATTTAGCTTTATCTGAAACTTATTTTCCGTCGTTGCATAATCATCCGTCCCATAAAATGGCATGAATCCGATATAGTTTTTGTCGAATACTCGATTTAATACCTTTTCTTTGTCAAATATAAATCTTATCATACTCGGTAAAATATGCCCATACTCTAATCTGCTTTTTACGCTCTCTTCATATTCCTCAAAAACTCTATATAACTTATCCTTACACTTCTTTATATCCGTTATAAAAACTGTCTTACTATATTCTATATAGTCAAACAACATCGCTGTCTCCATTTTGCAAAATGGTGCATACAACACTTGTGTCTCTAAATTAACGCCATTTACTATCGACTCTATATCTTCTTTTGTCCGGCCTCTTAATCGTTTAACTGCTTCCTTATTTCCTTCGGATTTTAAAACCGCAAGAGTTCTCTCCAATTCCTTTTCGATATCTTCTACAGCATTCAGCAATGTATCATGTGGGATTATAATCTCTTGATTCGGATATATCGTAACCTTTTCTATTGTATCTATCGTCCGTTGTGTTATCGGGCTGAATCTTCGTATATTATCCACTTCGGTTCCCCACAACTCTATCCGGATCGGCGTATTATTAACCGGCGAGAATATATCCATTATTCCCCCTCTCATAGCAAACTGGCCGACTGACTCCACTTTCGATACTCTTTCATAACCAATTTCTATTAGCTTTTCTCCCAATCTTCTAAACTCTAAACTTTGGCCATCCTTTATATTTATTTGCGCCTTTATAAACTCTTCTTTCGTTGACAACGGATTTAATAACGCATCTATTGTTGTCACTATTACCGCATTCTTATTTTCTATTATATTATTTATCGTTTCTATTCTCGTCTTCACTATCTCACTACTGTGTACATCCGCATTATAAAACAATATATCTCTACTAGGATAGTATATTACCTTTTCTTCTCCATATAAAAATTCTAGGTCGCTTCTTATGGCCTGCGCTTCTTGTTCTGAACTGGCTATTATAAAGGGGCTTACATCAAAAAAATCGGCAAAGACATATATTAAATGCCCCTTTGCCGCTTCAATTACTCCTTGTATTATTCCTTGTTTACTTCTATTAAACTCATTTATAAAATCATTTATTCCTTCCAATTTTTTAATTGGCTCTATCAGTGTGCTTTTAGTATTTATCATACATTCCAACCTATTCAATATTTTTAAGGCGATTATACAATTCATAACTTATTTATGTCAAGCCCTTCATTTAGCTAACCTCTCAGTCAGCTTCGCTGACAACTCCCCTGGAAGGCATAGCCGGGAACTTAAGAAATGAATATGAACTTCGCAGTGTCGCTTCGCTCTTTTACTCTATCTGTCTGCTTCGCAGTGTCGCTTCGCTCTTTTACTCTATCCGTCCGCTTCGCGTCCACCTTCCTCAAGAGGAAGGCTTAAGTGCACGCTACCTTGCAATGTTGTGAAGACGGAAGGGGCACCGCTTCCTCGCAATTTTGTGACTAAAATTCTTAAGTTCCCGGCTATGGTATTATCCGATAGATGGGTTGCCGATTATTATGAAGTATTAGAAATTTTTAAGGAGTAAATAATGTTTTTACCAATAAGCAAAGAAGATTTAATTTTAAGAAATATTGAACAACTAGATTTTATTATCATCACCGGAGACGCATACATCGATAGTCCCTCTTTCGGTACCGCAATAATAGGCCGAACTTTAGAAAGATTCGGCTATTCTGTAGGTGTTATCTCTCAGCCGGATTGGAACAATGAAGCAGACTTTAAACAACTCGGCCAGCCTAAATTGGCTTTTCTGATTAACTCTGGTAACATGGATTCCATGGTTAATCATTACACCGTAAACAAAAAACGTCGACAAAAAGATTCATATACACCAGGTGGCCAAATAGGAAAAAGACCCGATCGAGCTGTTATAGTTTATTCTAATTTAGTAAGAAAAATTTATAGGGATACACCAATTATTATTGGCGGAATAGAAGCCAGCTTAAGAAGATTAGCACATTATGATTATTGGGACAATAAAGTAAGGAAATCTATCCTTATTGATTCGGCCGCAGATTTATTACTATACGGTATGGGTGAACGTTCGGTTATAGAATTAGCCCAAGCCTTAGAAAGCGGGTTAAACATAGAAGATATAACTTTTATAAATGGAAGCGTATTTAAAACTAAAAATATAGAAAATGTATATGATAAAATTTTCTTGCCAAGTTTTAAAGAAGTAAGCTCGGATAAAATACAGTTTGCCAAAAGTTTTGTTATTCAAGAACAAAACTCAGATCCATATAAGGCCAAACCTTTAATCGAAGAATATGAAAAAGGCTGGTTTGTTGTCCAAAATATCCCAGCTGAACCTTTAAGTACACTGGAATTAGACGATGTCTATGAAATGGACTTCGAAAATGAGGCCCACCCTAGTTATACAGAAGAAGTTCCGGCCTTAAGCGAAACTCAATTCAGTATAACAAGTAATCGGGGCTGTTTTGGAAGTTGTAGCTTTTGTGCTCTTACCTTTCATCAAGGCCGAATTGTGCGGGGTAGAAGTACTGAGTCTATGCTAAAAGAAGCGGTTAAAATGACCAAGCATAAAAATTTTAAAGGTTATATCCATGACGTTGGCGGTCCGACCGCTAACTTTCTGAAAGAACAATGTAAAAATGCCAACAAAGTTGGAACTTGTACAAATAAAAAGTGTCTACATCCAACCCCCTGTAAATCTTTAGACGTAAATCATGAAAATTATATGATCACTTTGCGCAAAATGAGAAACTTAGATAACGTAAAAAAGGTATTCATTAGATCCGGTATACGATATGATTATTTGCTTTTGGATAAAAATAACAAAAAACTTATAAAAGAAATAGCTCAAAATCATGTAAGTGGCCAATTAAGAATAGCCCCCGAACATATTTCAGATAATACATTAAAGTTTATGGGTAAACCTAAAAAAGATATTTACGAAAAGTTCCTTGCAGAATTTAATACAGCATCCAAAGACTGCAATAAAGAACAATATGTCGTGCCTTATTTTATGAGTTCTCATCCGGGTACATCCCTTTTAGATGCTTTAGAATTGGCCTTGTATTTGAAAAAAACTGGTCAAAATCCAGAACAAGTTCAAGACTTTTATCCAACCCCTTTTACTTTGGCTACCTGCATGTATTACACAGAATTAAATCCGTATGATTTAAAAAAAGTTTATGTTGCTAAATCCAAAGAAGATAAAGCACTCCAACGTGCACTCTTACAGTATTATAAAAAAGAGAATAGATCATTAGTACACAAAGCTTTAAAACTGCTAGGTAAAGAAAAATTGGCTAAGGATTTATTTAAAAATTAATATACAATATTATGTATAAAGTTTCATAAATATGGCAATGAATTATATATTAACGTTATGTCATGTAGCAAAGGAGAATTCATAATATGATAAGACTGCATGAAAAATTTGCAAGGTCTAATATAGATGAAATGAATGATCTAGATCTTTTAGCTATTATTTTAAGGGCACGGCCAGAAGATAAAGAGCTAATGAGTCTTTTTGACATATTATTAAAGGATCCAAATGGTAATAACAATTTAAATTCGCTTAAAAATTGGGATTATGAAAAGCTTAAATCTTTAGGTGATATAGGCGAATTTTCTGTAGCTGGCCAGTTTTCTAATTTGAACTTATTTTTTGTCGCTGGCCTGCTTTCTGCTTCTAGCTTATTTTCTGTCGCTGGTCTGCTTTCTGCTTCTAGCTTATTTTCTGTCGCTGGTCTGCTTTCTGCTTCTAACTTATCGCACTTATTTTCTGTGGCTGGCCTGCTTTCTGCTCTGAGCTTATTTTCTGTGGCTGGCCTGTTTTCTGCTCCGAGCTTATTTTCTGTCGCTGGTCTGCTTTCTGCTTCGCACTTATTGAACTTATTTTCTGTAGCTGGCCAGTTTTCTAATTCGCACTTATTTTCTATGGCTGATCTGCTTTCTGCCTCGCACTCATTTTCTATGGCTGGCCTGCTTTCTGCTTCTAGCTTATTTTCTGTCGCTGGTCTGCTTTCTGCTTCGCACTTATTTTCTATGGCTGGCCTGCTTTCTGCTTCGCACTTATTTTCTATGGCTGGCCTGCTTTCTGCTCCGAGCTTATTTTCTATGGCTAGCCTGTTTTCTACTTCGAACTTATTTTCTATGGCTGGCCTGCTTTCTGCTTCTAGCGTGCTTTTTTCGTCTTCTATTTTCACTTATTGATTCACCTTTTATATCGTTCTTTTATTCGAATACCTTATTTTTTAATGCCTTACCATTCAAATAATCACATAAATCACCTTGCTTAAAATTATTGGCTTCCATTTCTTCTATAATCTCATCATGGATTTTCCACCAACTTATGCCCCAATTAGCAAATACTGCGTAGTCTTCTGGTACCCGGCCAATTATTCTTTGAATAACAATATCTTCTTTTAAATATCTCAGAAATGTTATTACTCTCTTTTTATATTCTTCCACTGAAATTAGTTCAAATTCACCATTTAAAAATTGTTCTGCCATAATCGTATTTTTCACTAAATATAATGCATGCAACTTGACATAGGTTAAATTTAATGCACTAATAATCTTGGCACATTCTATAACATCATCCATATTATCCCAGGGTAAATTTAAGATCAGATGAACTACTGTTTCAAAACCATATCTTTGAATTTTCAATACGGCATCTATAAACTCGGCTAATGAATGACCTCTATTAATTTTCTTCAAGGTGTGATAATTCACTGTTTGGAGGCCCAATTCTACACAAATGCTGTAGCCAGTTTTAGATTCGAAATCTTTTAATATGGCCAAATAGTGGTCATTTATGCAATCCGGCCTTGTAGAAACACTCACAGCGACAATTCTTGGATCTTCTATTTGCTGCAACATTCGGCTGAAGTTTTCTAAGGATGTATAAGTATTGCTGTAATTTTGAAAATATGCAATAAACTTTTTCGCATTATACTTTTTGCTAATAACATCTATATTATTTTCTAGTTGCGTTTTTAGGCTTAATTTTTCATCCTCAGTTTCAAAACCTACACCTTTTTCGCCACAATAAGTGCAACCTCCTTCGCCACAGTTTCCGTCTCTATTTGGACATGTTAAAGCCTGGTTTAAGGTTACTTTATAGACCTTCTGGCCAAACTTATTTTTTAAAAAATCACTGTATCTATTATACGACATACTCTTTCTCCAATTGGTTTAAACTACCATCACATTAGATGATTATTTTTTTTTTTTTTGTTTATACTAGTATTATCGCAGTAATAAAAGAAAGGTGGCAGGTAAATGAATACTAGAACTTTCGATTATATAGCTTTGGCCTTCGTGGTCATTGGTGCGATTAACTGGGGCTTAATAGGCTTCTTCCAATTTGATTTAATCTCCCTAATTTTTGGAGGTTGGGCAAGTTGGGTAAGCCGAGTTATTTACGCCATAATCGGAATATGCGGTATTTATGCTCTAACCTTATTTGGTAGAGTATCCAATGACTCATATTCTGATCAGTAATAAAACGTCTTAACGATAAGATGTATTAACAAATAGGAATACTTTTTATAAGGTGGAATACTCCTTATGAGAGTATTCCTTTGTTTTTTATAAAGATTCTAAGATTAGTTTTATAAACTCTTCTATCTTCTCTATACAGGACAAACACATGAGCATATAAAAAGACTAAATTGAGATTTTTATGCACGCATTCTCCATCAGTATCTTACAATTTTTCTCTCGTTATCCTGCAATGCATAGCCGAGAACTTCAGAATCTTTTGGCGAAGCTAACTAATGGTGAGGGCAACCTGCTCTCCGAAATTTTGTGAAAACGCAGGAGCGCACCAAACAGTAGCTGACTAAGGGGTAGTACAAGGCTATCTGACCTGGCTCTTCTTTTAGGAGAGCTGTCACGAAGTGACTGAGAGGTTCATTAGCTTTGTACTTGACCTTTGCCTAGTTGTAGTTGCTTATATGATCTGCTCTTCTATAAAGATTCTAAGATTAGTTTTGTAAACTCTTCTATCTTCTCCATGTCGTTATCCGATGGATTAAAGACCGTAGTTAATGGAGGACTAGGTTGCTTGAACTTTAATTGATTGAATCTTTCTGTTATAAATTTTGTGGCTTCTCCACTCCATCCATAGGATCCAAAGGTACCTGCTATTAGGCCTTTATTTATTGTTCCGTTTAATGAAGATAGGACGGCCCAAATCTGTGGTAAGGTATCACCTAAAATTGTAGTTGATCCTAGTAAAAGTACACGAGAAGAATCTACTTTTTTCATAAAATCCTCTACTTTAGTATCCTCTAAATTTATCACTTCTACTTTTTTATCCTTGGCTAGAGCGATAGCTTCTATTTTCTCGGCTATTTTTTCTGTATATCCATAGGCGGATACATAACCAATTAGAATGTCTATATCTTTTTTAGGAGTTGCGCTGGCCCATTTTTTATACATGTGCTTATATTTAGGAAAATTCATATCATCGAATATTAAGCCATGGCCCGGTGCTACATAATCTATTTCTAAATTCTCAATCTTGGCTAAAGCTTTTAATACAAAAGGCTTAAATGGACCCATGATAACATCGAAATAATATTTATAGGCCTTATCAAATGCTGAAATTTCTTTGCCCTCTAACTGATTATAGAAACATTTGTCGCTAGAATAATGTGCTCCAAACGAGTCACAGGTTATCAATGTTTTTTCTTCTACAATATAAGTGTAGATTGTATCCGGCCAATGTAGTTGAGGAACACTTTTAAAGGATAATGTATGTGTACCTAAATTTAGGTCGGATCCTTCTTTTGCTACAACATGCTGAAAAGTTTTGTTTGTAATATTTTCCAAATATTTTTTTGCTGTCGGCGAACTTATTATTGTTATATCCGGTATCAGGGCCAAAATCTTTGATACAGATCCACTGTGGTCAGGCTCCGTATGATTAACAACTAAATATTTTATGTCTTTTATATTGGTTACATCTTCTTGTAGTCTAGCCCAAAATTCGTCGAAAAACTTATCCTTTACAGTTTCAAACAGAACAAAAGCATTTTGATCTTCGGCTGTTTTATTTTTCAGTAGATACGAATTATAAGTTGTTCCATATTCTGCTGTCATTATTATATCGAATACACGTAACGTCGGATCTTTAGCTCCAACCCAAAATAAGTTTTTAGTTATCTCTACCATTTTTTAATCCTCCTAATTTCTTATGCTTTTTTATTATGCTTTCTCTTACTTTATCTAAATCTCAGCTGGTTTATCTAAATCTAAGTCTAGGCTCATAGCCGGGAACTTAAGAATTTTTTTTGCAAAGCTAACTAAGAGTGCGGACAACCTGCTCCCCTTTGTTCATCGCTCCTAACCTTTCAGTCTTCACAACATTGCAAGGTAGCGCACACTTAAGCCTTCCTCTTGAGAAAGGTGGACGCGAAGCGGACAGATAGAGTAAAAGAGTGAAGCGACACTGCGAAGTTGACGAGGTCACTGAAAAACTAAAATTAAGTAGTCCTACATCGTTTCCCAATCAACCTTTCGGTAGCTAACGCCACCTCCTCTGAACCCTTGCGCTAACTTGTATTGCTTCATTTTAATAGAAGAAATCACCAAAGGTGCAGGTTGGTTTAGGGTGAGAATTTCTTGATATAAAAAGACTTTTTCAGTGGCCTCAAGTTGACTGAGGGGTACTACAAGTTGTGCTTAATTCATTTTAATTTTTTCGTTAATTTTCTTAAGTTCCCAGGTATGAAGTCTAGGCTGGTTTATCTAAATCTAAGCCTACGCTGGTTTATCTAAATCTAAGCTTAAGCTGGTTTATCTAAATCTAAGCCTAAGCTGGTTTATCTAAATCTAAGCCTACGCTAGTTTATCTAAATCTAAGTCTGAGCTGATTTATCTAAATCTAAGCCTACGCTGGTTTATCTAAATCTAAGCTAACTTTAATTTTGTAAAAATATAAGGTGCCCCAACAATGATATAGAGCAATAATAAAATATATTTGATCATGTTGCTAATTTTCATGTCTAACATAGTGAGTTCTAATATAACGTACAAAATACCAGTTCCGGCAAAGCCTATAATAAGTTTTGCAATCTGATTTTTTAATGTAGTTCTTACTTTCATTTTTATATACTTTTTTTCTAGCGTAACTCCACTTACTAAACCAAATAAACACGAAATAGATAATACAATTTCGTCCGGTGTAGGTAAAATCAGTACTAATAAGGTTAGCAA
>LJHE01000007.1 GCA_001983555.1 Candidatus Epulonipiscioides gigas | reverse complement strand
TATAAACTAAATATAATATAATCAGTTTATAGTTCAGGGTCGGGACGACCCGTAGAGCTTGCTAAATTACTGAACATTGGTTCGGCTTACGCAAGAAGCTCCCACTTCTATTGTAAAAATATTTATTAACTTGACAGCTACTAAAGTAGGTGCTATAAATATTAAAAATAATTTTGCAAATTTTCTTTAATATTTAAAATTTATTAATAATTATATATTATTTTTAAATTTTTGTAAAGTATTTTATGTTATATATATTATTTATATTATTTATATTTATCAATTTTTTTATAACAAAAGTCTATTTGAGCTATCAAATATCAATAGCTCAATATTATTTCCTTTTTTTAGGTTTTTTTGTAAATATATCTATAAAATTATTTATGAGTTTTGTAAAAATTCTCATGACTTTATTAAGTGATAAAATATATGTTATAATTATACTTGTTATAATACATACAAGAAATTTTAGAAATTCAAAAGGAATAAAATTATTTACTATATAAACTAAAGATACTAAGTACGTATGCAATATATAAACGGAAAACGTATTAGTTCCAACTTTACTAAAAAAGGTTTTGGTCGGTTTTACTATATTAACTAAAATATATACAAATGAAAAACCTATTATATACATATAAATTCTTGCAATAATTAATGCCCATAAAGGTAATTCAAAGTTATTATATGCCTGAGAGCCATATAGAAATTGTACAGGTATAATATTAGTATAAGATAATACAACTGCCAAAATTACAGTAAGAGAAATCATAAATATGCTAAAAAATTTTTTCTCATTTCTAAAACTTAATAGTTTGTTTTCAGTCAAATAATATCCACCAAGAAAAAATGGTAGAAAAAATAATGTGCGTGAAAGTGATAGAAATGTTCCAAATTCAGCAGATAACCCAGTAGTTATTCCAATTATAAAGCTTATTGGAAAAATATATTTTACTCTAATTAAATCTTTAAGAGAAATTCTCCAAAAGAACATGCTTATTAAATACCAAAGTGCCCATCCAGGAGTAAGTAAGGATATGTTTTCAATACCTACAACTGGAATACTAACTAGTGCCCATATTGTGTTAAATATAAGATAAGGAACAAAAAAATTTCTAAATGCTTTTTGTCTGCATTTTCCAACATTCTTAGAAAAATAGCCTGAAATAAAAACAAATACAGGCATATGGAACAAATATATAAATGTATATATAATCTCGATAAAAAATGCATCATCTATATATAGCTCCAAAGAATGACCCAAAACAACTAAAAATATTAAAAGTCCTTTCAAGTTATCAAGTAAATAAATTCTATTTTGTTCCTTTTGGGTCAAAATGTCACTTCCTTTAATAAATTTTAAATTGAGTCAATCCATTCTTTTGCAATAAATACATGTCCTTTTGCAGTGGGGTGTACACCATCTCGAGTCCAGTAACAAGCAGGAGTCGATACCGTTAATTGAGCATTAAAACGCTCTTGTAATGGAATATATATGGCATTATAATCTGTAGCTAATTCTTTAATTATATTAATTTTAGGCTCAAGATCTTCTTTCCATTCGAGCTGTTCAGGTATGGTTGGCAAAATAAATGGGCTCATTAATACAAGTTCTATTTCAGGGAAAATTTTTTTTGTACTATCGAGAAGATATAAATAATTATCTCTAAATTCTTCAACTTCTGTAACTGTATTATGGTCATACCTTCGCCAAGTGTCATTAACACCAATTAATATAGATAAAACATTTATATCTAAATTTAAAGTGTTTCGTTCCCATCTTTTTATTAAATCTTTTGAACGATTCCCAGATATCCCCTTGTTAATACAAGTAATATTTAGTTCTTTGCAATGAGTTTGTATATAATGATTAATTAAGTTGACATATCCTTTACCAAGATTTTCATCGTCTAATCTATTTCTACCACAATCTGTTATGCTATCCCCTTGGAAGAGTATTACGTTGTTTTTTGTTAATATATTTGACATAATTTCTCCTTATTTTATTTGATTAAAAAAACTTTCTCCTATTTCTAATTTTTTAGTATTAAATATATCTGCTATTGTTTGACCAACATCAGCAAAAGTTTTAAGTGTTCCAAGATTTAAATGCTTTTTAGAAGCTTTATTATAAACGAGCAGTGGTACACTTTCTCTTGTGTGGTCGGTGCCTCTAAAAGTTGGGTCACAGCCATGGTCAGCCATTATAAATAAATAATCATCATCTGTCAATTGCTCTAAAAGTTCACCTATTTGTGCATCAGTTTCAATAAGTGCAGAGCCATATCCTTTGTAGTCATTTCTATGACCAAATTTCATATCAAAATCAACTAAATTAGTAAATATAAATCCAGGTTGTCCCGATTTTGCGAGCTCAATAGTAACTTCCATTCCATGTTTATTACTTTTTGTTGGATAAGATTTTGTTATATGTTGTCCAGCAAAAATATCGTTTATCTTACCAACCCCAATAACAGGAACACCTTTTTTATCTAAATAATATAAAAGATTTGGAGTTTGAGGGATGGTTGCATAATCATGTCTATTAGAAGTTCTAGTAAAATTTCCTACTTCACCTATAAAAGGTCTGGCAATAATTCGTGCAACTTCGTTTTCACCTTTTAGCATTTCTCGAGCAATCTTACAATATTTATAAAGCTCATCTAAAGGAACAACTTCTTCATGTGCGGCAATTTGAAATACACTATCTACAGAAGTATAAACTATTAATGCTCCTGTTTTGACATGCTCTTCACCTAAATCTTCAATTATTTGTGTTCCAGAAGCGGGAATGTTTCCGATAATTTGCTTACCTGTTTTTGCACTAAATTCATCTATGATATCTTGTGGAAAACCATTTGGATATGTTCTAAATGGAACTTTAGTATTAATGCCTATCATTTCAAAATGTCCAGTTGTAGTGTCTTTACCCTTTGAAATTTCCAATATTCTTGCATATGAACCAATAGGATTTTCAATTTTATTTGAAATATTTAAGCCATCGATATTAAATAATCCAAGTTTTCTCAAATTTTTTAAATCTAGTCCTCCATTATTATTATATACATTTTCTAATGTGTTAGCACCATCATCTCCATATAAATGAGCATCTGGCATTGACCCTATTCCTACACTATCTAATACAATTAAAAAAACTCGTTTCATATATACCTCCTATTTTTTTTAATAGCTACTTATCAGATTAGTATGTACATTTTTAGTTTTTTTATCTTGTAAATTACAAGTAATTAAATAAGTGGATATAGAGAGATTATTTTTAGAAAAGAGGTATCAAATAGAAATATTATAAGTGCTCAAAAAGTACAATGAGAAGAAGTGATAGAATAATTAAAGTTTAAATATTATAAATAATAGATTTAATTTTTGGAGTACCTGGATTAGCTAGATTAATAATTTTGTTTTTATTATCAGGTTTTTTACTTTCTAAAACACGTACTCTAGGTACAAAAGGAGCATCTTTATTAGTTTTTACTACAACACAAATATCTCCATTTGAAAGCTCTAATAACATATCTTTAGGCAATACATCTGTATTTTTCAAAAATAATTCTAAATATACAGGATCTAAATAACTTTCTCTTTTTTTTATATCAGCTTCTAATGTTGCTATTCTAGTAGGTGCTTTATATAATTTTTCAAGCAAGTCATAATATAATTCTACTATTTTTAATACTCTAGCACCTTTACATATTTTATTTCCTTTTAGTCGTAGTGGAAAGCCTGCTCCGTCATATGATTCATGATGTTCTTTTATTATGTTTAAAACCTCTTCGGGTAATTCATAATTTTCTTCTAAATAAGCAGCTCCAACAATAGGATGCATTACTTTAAGGTTTTGAGCTCCCTTAACATTAGTTTTAGGTGCTATAAACCCTATATCTCGAAAAAGAGCGGCTAAACATAAATTAATTATCTCACTTGTATCCCAACCTAATTTTAATGCAAATAAACCACATGTAATTGCAATGTAGAGATTTGTTTCTGCCGTACTTTCTGAAATAAATTTATTAGGTTCATAAGTTAATCTGCAATTTGGTGATAAGCTTAATTCATAGATAATATCATTTATAGTATGAATAACTGTTAATAATATTTCAAGATTTTTTTTATCCTCAGAAATACAGTTATACATTTCGTTTATAGGAGATATTTTTGTTATTATGTGCTCCATTTGTGATGTATATGTTTGTAATGTAATATCTGAAGAATATTGGTCATTAATATATACATAAACAATATTTGTTGTTTGTAATCTATTAATAATTATATTTGTGAATTGACATTGGCTTGCCAATAAAATTTGATATTTTTCATTTATTATATCAATTGCTACTTTATGACTTGTCCTTAGTGTAGATACAGGCATTAATCTCATAGAAATTCTCCTTTTTTTAAATTAAATGTACAAAAAACATGAATTTTAAAATTAGTATAATTAAAAGGGGTTTATACTGGTTTTAATTTTAATAAATTCATATATTTGTTGATTTATTATTTAGGAAGTTTTAAATATTTTTTTATTTGTAGTATCTATATTTTTGAGAATATAAATTGCACCCCATTTTTTCTTTTGGGATGCAATCTAAAATAGTATAAATATTATTAAAAATTAATCTCGAGTAATCTGCTCATCAGATATTGAGAAGCTCATTAAAGCATCAAAATTATTTAAATTAAAGTTTTCAACATTATTTTTATTTACTATTAGTGTTTGAAGATTTTGTAATTTTGATAGTACATTGATATTTTTGATTTCATTGTCAGTTAAATCAATATACTTTAAGTTAATAGCATGTTGTAAACCTTCTAGATCAACAATACCATAGCCATTAGCAATAAGTTGTTCTAGTGGTTCTAGTGTGGATAAAATTGCCAATTTACCTTTAAATTCTACACCCTTTTCTGTAAGAGCTTCACGTAATCCAGCATCAGGTATAAATACTTTTTCTTGATAAGCATTAACCGTAAATGTTATTGGTAATTTATTTATGCCGTCAAGAGATAATACAATGTTAAATTCTGTTGCAACGGTGTCAGGAGCAGGCACTGTAAATCTCACTACACCTTCTTCAGATAACGTATCAGATACAGAATTTGCTATAATAGTATTAATATTTGATGCTACAACAGTCACTTCAAATTCTTCAGTATCAGAATTAAGTATTTCTATTGTTTTATTTGCACCGTTATAACTTACATCACCTGTAATGCTTATATTTAAAACGCCAAAATATGGTGCTTTTAATCCTACAGATGTAGCAGACTCAAATTGTTTTGTTGCATTTGCTAATGTGACAATAGCTGCTTCAATTTCTTCTTCAGTTTTTTTAGAATCAAGCATTATATTTTGAGCTTTATTAATGGCTGTATTATAAATATTTTTTGCTTCAGATGTTACCCATTTTTTGCTGGAACTAATTAGATTTCCATCTTGACTTACTAATGTTTCAAGAGATAATTTTTGTGCTGCTAAAATCGGAGCTTCAAGTGCACTATTATTTGCTACATTTACATTGATGGTATATTTTTCATTTCCTACTAATATCGTAATAGAACTTTCATCATTAAGTGTATTTGCTGATATGATTGCCAGACCAGGTGTATCTTCTTCATGTCCTTCTATATTAGTAACAGTCACTTCGGTTTGAATGTCATCTGCCACTACTGGAGTTATTATAAAATTCTTATCTGTATCTGCTTTTACGATATTTAAAGTATAGTCATACTTATTAGTATCAAATTCTAAATCATCATAAGTCAATCCTTTAATAAGGAGGTTTTCTAATGTGATATTAGTTTGACTGGTTTCTTCTACTTCAACTTCTTCTTCAGGAGCAGGCTCAGTTTCATCTTCAACTACAACTTGATCTTCAAGTTCTGCTTCAGGAGTAGGTTCAACAGTTTCATCTTCAACTACAACTTGCTCTTCAAGTTCTACTTCAGGAGTAGGTTCAACAGTTTCATCTTCAACTACAACTACATCTTCAATTTCGCATTCAGGAGCAGGCTCAGTTTCATCTTCAATTTCGCATTCAGGAGCAGGCTCAGTTTCATCTTCAACTACAACTTGCTCTTCAAGTTCTACTTCAGGAGTAGGTTCAACAGTTTCATCTTCAACTACAACTACATCTTCAATTTCGCATTCAGGAGCAGGTTCAGTTTCTTCTTCAATTTCGCATTCAGGAGCAGGCTCAGTTTCTTCTTCAACTACAACTTGCTCTTCAAGTTCTACTTCAGGAGTAGGTTCAACAGTTTCATCTTCAACTACAACTACATCTTCAATTTCGCATTCAGGAGCAGGCTCAGTTTCTTCTTCAACTACAACTTGTTCTTTAACTTCTTCTTCAGAATCAGGCTCAGTTTCAACTTCCACTTCAAATTCAACTACAACATCTTCAGGAATAGGTTGAGTTTCTACTTCAACTTTCTCTTCAACTTCATCTTCAGGAGCAGGTTCAGTTTCTTCTTCAAGTACAACTTCTGCTTCAACTTCTTCTTTTTCCATTAGCTCTGGAACAGCTCCAACTGTTTCTTCTACAACATTTTTTTGGGTTTCAATTGAACTTGATAAGACTGCAAAGCTTGTTGATAACATTGTGCCCGCCATAAATGCTGCTACAAATCGTTTGTTTAATTTCATATATTTCACTCCTTAAAAAATTTATAATCCAATTCTTTTGTGAATTTTATATCATCCACTTATGTATTTTACTTTTTAGTGGTATATAAGTTCTAATATAACTATATTCATTAGTTCTCTACAAAATTACAAATTATAAAAAAAATTAATTTGTTTTAATAAACATCTTATACTTTTAAAAAAATACTAAACACACATATAATATTTTAAATTTGTTAAGACTAAAAAAATACCTTGTAAATATGTATAAAAATTTGATTATTTTTTTGCATAAAAAATCTAAAAATCCCATCCTGCTGGTGGGATTTTCTGTGTTAAAGATTATTTTACTTTTACTTGCTCTATCTGAGATATAAAAGCTTTCATAAAAAGAGTTCCTACAACTGTTCTATTTTGAAATCCCATTTGTTTTCCGTTTCTAGTATGATACCAGTCACAAAATGGTACTCGAGTTTTTGTTTCATTTATAAACTTATTTAGTGGAGCAAAATCATATTGCCATTCGTCAGAACTTGCATATTCAAAAATTGGTCTTAGCATTCTTTTAACTAATTCCGTATTGTACCCCTTGTGCTAGTTAAATATGTAAAAGTAGCAAAAAATCCTAACATTATGATATAGTTATCCTATTAAACACGACTTTAAAGGAGATAATCATATGTTAGAACTTAATAATTATTATAAACCATTAATAGAAAATGTAAAGGACTTATTTTTAAGTTGTTATGTTATTGTAGATGATATTTATCAACAAGTAATACCAAAATCAATTCAAAATAGAAAAAATATTGTTAAAGCTAATTTATCAGATAGTGAGATTATTACGATTGCAATCATGGGTGAAGTCTGTGGGATAGACTCTGAAAATGCTTGGTTTAAATATGTTTCAAAAAACTTTAAAGATTTATTTCCAACTATCGGAGACAGGTCAAGATATAATAGAACTAGAAGAAATCTATGGAATGTAATAGAAGTAATAACAATAGACGGATATATCACAAATATAGCAATTACAGGGGCAAATATAGATGATAGAAAAGCTTTATATGATATATTGCATAGTAAAAAGGCTACAATTATAGTGGATAAGGGTTATATTAGTGAGGAAATAACAAATGATTTAAAAGAAACAAAAAATATTACGTTACTATCAATAAAACGAAGTAATAGTAAAACACAATACCCAAGAGAGTTAAAAAAATGGATTGGAAAAAATAGAAAACGTATAGAAACAATATTTTCACAATTAACAGAACAATTTAATATAAGTAAGGTATTAGCTAATTCAATAACGGGATTTAAGACAAGAATTCAAGGTAAAATTTTAGCCCATAATTTATTATGTTTTATGAATCAGACTTTAGGGAAAAATGAAATCGGACAAATTAAACACATAATATATTAATATATGTTAATTTAAATTTCAAAAAACATCTAATATTTACGGGATAATTATGCCCAATTTTATTGATTTTCAATTATATGAGTTTTAACTAGCACAACAAGTAATATTCTAAACAAATCAAATCAAAAAACTTTTTAGAGTTCATTAAACCTAAAAGGTTTATAAAGAAAATTTTATAAAGTCCATTGCATTGAATAAGCTGCTGCTTGTGTAGTTTGTTGATTTAATTGAGCATATTGACTAATAGCATTAGAAACAGCAAATTGGCTAGTGGTCTCTTTGCTAATAGTGTTAGAATCAGAAGAGTTAGTATTAGCTGTAGCAGTTGCTTCATCATCAGTTTCTTCTAAAGCTTCCATTAACATTTCCATTGTGCTGAGCTCACTTGTTTCTGATTCTGTTTCAGTCTCTTCTAATAATTCTTCCACAGTACTTAATTCATCATCTTCTTCATCTGTTTCATAAATAGATTCTAATGTAGTTGTACTATTTGAAGATAATATATTTTGAGCATCTTTCATCTGTTGTTTATCCATAGGTGGTTTTTTACCTTTTCCATCACCTTCAGGAGGCATTTCGCCCATTCCACCTTTAGGCATACCTTCTACTCCTTGGTGAGGACCACCAACGCCACCTTGAGGTGTTTGCCCGCTTGCTTTCATTTCTTCCATTTTAGCTTGCATTTCTGCTCTTTTAGTTTCTTTTTCAGAATCAGAGAGTGAATTACCTCTTATGTTTTGTGTGTGAAAATTATTATTTCCTATTGATTGAATAGTCATATGCAGTTCTCCTTTATTAATATAAATTATATTACAAATTTATTATATAGAGCAAACCTTAATTGAACTTAAAGTTTAAAAAATTATTTTTATAATAATTATCTTACCATCTAAACTTTCGGCAACAATTTTTCCTTTATGACTTACTACAATACTTTTAGCCATTGCAAGACCAATTCCAAATCCACTATTATTACTATTACGAGAAGCATCAGCTCGGTAAAATCTATCAAACCATTCATCATATTGTCTAATTTCTAAATTCTCAGCATGATTTGAGATATATAATATAGGTTTATTTTTAATATATCTTAAACAAATTTTTATTTTGCTATGAGGCAAACTATATTTTATAGCGTTTTCTAAAAGAATAGAAAAAAGGAGCTCTATATTTTGTATATCTCCATTATATAAAATATGAGGATGAATTTCATAATCGATGTACTTATCCTTACTTCGAGAAATCCCTTCAAAAAATATGCAAGTTTCTTGTAATAATTCTGACAAGGAAAATATATTTCTATTTATAACATTAGTTTCTTCAAGTTTTGTTAAAGCAATTAAATATTCTATCAAAACATTGAGCTTATTTATTTGTTCTATAATGCTTTTTGTCCACATTGTGTGACCTGTTTGTATTCCTATAACGTCTGCATTTCCTTTAATAATAGTTAATGGGGTTTTTAACTCATGAGTTACACCTGTAATAAATTGTTGTTGCTTTTCGTAGCCATCCATAATAACTGAAACAACTTTTTTTGAATAAAAAAATATTAATAAAAAAATAGCTATAAAAGCAATTAAAGCTACCAATAAGCTATTGAAAAAAAAATCACAAATTAATATCCTCTCTGGACTAAAATCAATAAAATAAATAATAGTAGTTTTATTTTCAGTTGTAATTGCTTTATATTTATAGGTATCTATTATTCCAGCACTCTTATTTAGAGCTAATATTTGATTTGCATATTCAATAGCTCTTTCACTGGAAATAAAATGGCTATCATTCATATTTGCAACTATTTTATTATTACTGATCTCTATATTAAAATAATCTGAATAATAGTTATGAGGTGGTAGTCTTAATATGGAAAACTTAGATGATTCATTTATATCTATTATTTTAGGAGCAGGAATAATTCCGTCATTGGCAATAATTTTTTTTATACTGTCATTAATGCGTATATTAACTTTAAACAAAATTAAACTATTTATTATAAAAACTAAAGAGAATATTACACCAAATACTATGCTCACTGTGGAAATTATAAAGCGCTTTCTTAAAGCTTTTTCCATTTAAATTTCCTCCATTCTATATCCAGCACCTCGTACTGATTTTATTTGCACATTAGAATTAAGAGAACTTAATTTTTTTCTTAAATTAGAAATATATACCCAAATTGTAGTGATATCCACTTCGTTCTCATAACCCCATATACGCTCTGCAAATTTATCAGTTGAGATAACATGACCTTTACTAGACATAAGCAGCTCTAAGATTTGAAATTCCTTATTAGGTAATTTAATATTTGATATTTCCGAAGATAATTCAAAACTAGCTGTATTAAGAGTAATATTACCAAATGTTAAAAATATATTTGTTTGTGCTGGCTTTCTAGTCATAGCTCGAATACGAGCTAATAATTCACCCATATCAAAAGGTTTTGTTAAATAATCATTTGCTCCATGATCTAAGCCAAGTATTTTATCATCAATTTGAGATTTTGCACTAAGAATAAGAACAGGAATATTTATTCCGTTAGCTCTAATTTTTTTTAATACGCCAATTCCGTCAAGCTTTGGCATCATTATGTCTAATATAATACCATCATAATTTCCAGTTGCTATGTAATCTAATGCACTAAGACCATCATTAACGACATCTGTTGAATAATGATTATGTTGTAGTATAGCTACTAAAATATTTGCTAATTGTTTTTCATCTTCACATATTAAAATTCTCATTTATTGAGCTCCTTATTTTAAAATTTTAAAAACCTATTTTCAAAAAACTTAAATTGTAGTATAATATATTTTGAATAAATTAATAGGGGGTATGTCTATGAAACACATTAAAACACTTAACACTAAAAATTTAAAGAAAAGCGTTCACAAAGGCGGTTGTGGTGAATGCCAAACATCTTGCCAATCAGCATGCAAAACATCTTGCACAGTGGGCAATCAAGCTTGCGAACAAAATTAAAAAATTGCCAGTAGCTTTTGCTACTGGCTTGTATCTTATATCAATTCTAAATATTTCATCTTCTTTATCTTTTCTGAGATGCTTTTATTCTAATTGTCTTTATTTTTCAAGCTCTTTTTATTTCTTTTTATCTAATATTTCGGTAATTTGTTCTTATTCAACTTCTATTTTGCTTTGTTGAGCTTCAGTTTCTATTGCTTGCTCAAGTGTGTCAGTATCTAATGTTTGTTGAGCAGAAGCATCATCTTCAATTGACTGCTCAAGTGTGTCAGTATCTAATACTGGTTGAGCAGGATCTTCAGTTTCTATTGCTTGCTCAGGGATGTCAGTATCTAATACTTGTCGAGCAGAAGCATCATCTTCAATTGACTGCTCAGGAATTTCAGTATCTAATACTGGTTGTTCAGAAGCTTCAGTTTCTATTGCTTGCTCAGGGATGTCAGTATCTAATACTGGTTGAGCAGGAGCTTCAGTTTCTATTGCTTGCTCAGGGATGTCAGTATCTAATACTGGTTGTTCAGGAGCTTCAGTTTCTATTGCTTGCTCAGGGATGTCAGTATCTAATACTGGTTGAGCAGGAGCTTCAGTTTCTATTGCTTGCTCAGGGATGTCAGTATCTAATACTGGTTGTTCAGGAGCTTCAGTTTCTATTGCTTGCTCAGGGATGTCAGTATCTAATACTGGTTGAGCAGGAGCTTCAGTTTCTATTGCTTGCTCAAGTGTATCAGTATCTAATACTTGTTGAAGTGGAACTTCATCTTCAATTATTTGTTCCTGAATTTTATTTTCTTGTGGAATTTGGTTTATAAAATTTTTGTTTTGTTTTTTTTCTTTTTTTCTTTCTAATTTTTCAGCTTTTGCTTGTCGTTTTTGTTGTAATGCTTCTAACTCCTCCCAAGCATCATTATAACGATTTCTTGGCTTTTTCATTTTTTTCTTTTTCTCTTTTTTACTAAGTATTAAATAGAATGTAGGCAATAATAATAATATTAAAATAGTTGAGCTTGTAAGCCCTCCAATAATAATTAAAGACATTGCACTAAGCATTTCAGTGGCTTCCCCTGAACCAAATAGAACTGGAATCATAGAAAGAATAGTTGTTAAAGTAGTCATAAGAATTGGACGTATTCTAGTTTTACCAGCTTCAACCAGAGCATCTATTAACTCCATTTCTTTTCGCAATTGCCCCACCGCATCTACATATAAGATACCATTATTAACTGCAAGACCAACTAGCATCAAAAATCCCATTAAGCTAGTCATACTTATGGCTTCATCTGTTATATATAGCAGTGAAAAAGCACCTAATCCACCAAATGCTAAACTAAACATTACCATAATGGATAATCTAAATGATTCAAATTGGATTGCCATAACAGCAAAAACCAAAAATGTTCCAGTTAATATAGCTTTAACAAGCGACATGAGCTCTGTTATCATATCTTCATTATTATAGTCCATTAAAGCTACACCCGGACCTAAATCTTGATTAAATATTTTATCTAATATTTCATTTACTTTAGCAGTATCTGCAATATCAAATATAGCTGTTAAAGAAATATTATATTTACCTCTCGAACGATCAATTTGAAGAGCTTCATTTGTAAATTTAACATCGACCAAATCTCTTATTGCAATTTCTCCTTGTGAGGTAGCAATTTTAACATCTAAAATTTCATTGATTTCATCAAATCTAGTTGATGGATATTCCACTATAATTTCAACTTCATTTGAAGATAAATCCATTTCTCCAGCATCAATACCAGAATTTAATCTACTGATATTCATTGCAACTTCTGAAACAGTTAAACCATAACTAGAAGCCATTTTAGCATCAATATCAAGTTCTATTTGTGTTTTTCCGTCTGCAACAGAAGAATTAACTTGTATAATTTCAGGATATTCATATAACTGATTAATAAGTGAATATGCTGAGCGCTCAACGTCTGCATAATTTACACTTTCTATAGTTATCGACCTTGATCCAGCGACAGTACTTCCAGGCATTGATCCAGTTGACGAAGCTGCTGTTACTTCAATGCTCATCTTTGAAAGATTACTAAGTTTCAATTTGTATTCATTTACAACCGTTTCTATGTCATACTCATCTTTTATAGAAGCATTAACAGTGGAAGTATTTCCAGAAGATGTCATATAATATTTTTCAATTCTATCATCTTGAGCTAAAATTTCTTCAATAACTTTTGTTTCCTTAGAAATAACTTCCATCTTAGTTCCTGGTCTAAATTCAGAAGTAATTGAAAAAGTTCCAGAATACATAGCAGGCATAAGTTCCATTCTTACTTTGCTCAAAATAAATACAGTTAAAAGCATAATAAGTATAGCATTTATAACAGCTGGAATTTTCCAGTTTACAAAACGTCTTACAAACCATTCATACATTGTTACTAACAATTTAAGAACTATGTTAATTGGAAGTTTTTCTTTTTCTTTTGGTTTAAGTACAGTAAATCCAAGCGGAACAAGTGTAACAGCAGAAATTATGGAAGCAATCATACAAAATACTATTGTAAATCCTAGTTCTGAAAATATCTGTCCGCTCAATCCTTCCATTAATGCAAGAGGTAAATACACAACAATAGTTGTAATTGTGGAAGCAACAAGAGATGCTCCAACAACTTTTGTTCCTTTTATAGCTGCATCCACATAATTCATGGCACCAGATTTTACAAGAAACATACTGTCAAGCACAACTATAGAGCTATCTACAATCATACCTATCGCAATAATTAATGCAACGCCTGTAATTGAATTGAGCTCAAATCCCATAGTTCCCATAGCAATAAGTGCCATCATTAGTGATAGAGGTATTGAACTTCCTACAATTAGACTTGCTTTAATATCTCCAAAAAATATAAATAAAACAATCATACAACAAGCAATACCAATAAGTAGTGTTTCACCAACTGATATAATTATATCAACAATTGATTGACCTTCATTGCTCATGATATCTATTTTTATAGTCTCATTATCTGATTGAATTTCATCACAAATAGCTAATATAGCATCAGCAACTGCTGGAATATCAGCATCTTGTGTACCTGTAATTGTGATTGATAGATTGTCAAATCCATTATATCTACTTACAGTATCCATTTTTTCTTTAATATATTTAACATCTGCCACATCATCTACTATTATTGTATTACCCGAAGATGTAACGATGGGTGTATTGGCAATTTCTGGCAAAGATGTAAGTTCACCTATGGTTGAAACTTTTATTAATTGAGTTCCTTGCTCAACTTCTCCTGCTGGAATAGTAAATTTTGCACCTGAAATTGCATTACTTATTTGTGATATTGATATTCCATATTGTGCCATAGCTATTTCATCAACTTCAATACTAACATATCCAGGACTAAGTCCATATGATGCGACTTCTGCAACACCTGTTAATGTTTCAAGCTCTGGAATAAGTGTATCGTTTATAAAACTTGTTATATCATCTCCTATTGTACTTGAAATAGAAAGTTGCATAATAGTTGAAGCATCAAGACTCATTTGCATTAAAATAGGATCCATAGCATCCTCGGGTAATACAACCTTGTTTAGCTCTTGTTGAAGTTCTGTATATGTTTCATCCATATCTGTACCATAATCAAACATAAATATTACTATGGAACTATTTTCTCTTGATATGGTTTGCTCATAGTCGAACCCTTCAACTAGTTGACCGATTTCTGCAATTGGCTCTGTAATCAAGTCTTCAATTGTATCTGGATTAGCACCCACATACATGGTTTGTATAAAAAACATTGGCATTTCCATTTGTGGCATAGTAGCCATTTTAAATGAAACCAATGTGTCAAAAGCAAATATAAAAAGAGTTATCAGTACAGTTAAGACACCAACAGGTCTTTTAACTGATAATTCTGTGATTAAATTCATCTTTCTTCCCCCTAGTTGTTAATTGTTTTGTATATTTAAAAGTACCCCATCACGAAGACCTTCAGACCAGGTAGTAACAACTTCATCCCCTGCCGAAATCCCACTTAAAATTGACACATATTCTGAAGTAAATAAACCTATTTCAACTAATACTTTAATTGCACGACCATTTTCTACTTTATATACATAAGCTAAACCATTTGAAAAAACTAGACAATCATATGGAATAATAACCGTCTGATCTTGTGAGAATGTGCCTGTTGTTAAACGAACAGTAGCTCCATTTTCAAGTCTATTTTCTGGATTTAATGTTGCAGTTATTTTAAATAATTTCTTTTGAGCATCTGCATTGTCAGAAATTTCATTGACTTTTGCATCATATATTTTTCCTTCTAATTCAAATTTTACTTCTTGCCCTAATTTTATTGTATTTTTTAAATCTGTTCCAACATAAAATACAACTTCCATTGTGTGATAATCTGAAACAGTAGCTGCAATAGCACTAGAAGTAGTTATAGAATCTTCAATAATATCAATATTCTCTATTATTCCAGAAATAGGGCTTTCTACAGTATATTGGTCAAGTTGTTGTTTTGCATTATCAATAGAAGTTTGAGCGTTCTTAATTTGCACATCAGATAATCCGCTAGTTATACTAACAGTATTTTTTGACGCTTGTAGTCCTGTTTCTGTTTGCTCAAGTTGACTATCTAAATTGCGTTTTGTAAATTCCGCAGCATCTATTGCAGATTGTAGAGCATCTTGAGATTGCTTAATTTGAAGCTCATATGTTTCAATTGTTTTACGTTTTGCATCTTCAGCTTGAGCTACTGCATTTTCAGCTTGAGTTACAGAAAGTGCTTGAGATTTGATTTTTTCTTCTTTAAGATCTTTATTTTGAAGACCTATAACTTCTCTTTGATATGCAAGGTCTTCTTCTAAATCAGAAACAACATCTTGGGCATCTGCTACTGCATCTTGAGCATCTACTACTCTATCTTTTGCATCTATAACTGCTTTTTCAGCATCTGTCACTCTGTCTTTTGCATCTTCTACTCTATCAAGAGCATCCTCTATAGAATCTTCTATTGCCTCTATTTTATCTAATGAGCCTTCATAAGCAGTCTCTAAATTGGTTACCATTTGCTCTTGACTGGCAATTTTCTCTTGTATGGCTAATATTTGTTTATGATTTTCTTCAGTCCATTCTATCATCATAAGATATTCCATATCATATTCCCAACTTTCAATTAGATCATCAGATAAATCTTCTGTATCATTCCATAGCTCTTTAGCATCTTTAGAATCCTCTTTAGCTTCTTCTAAATCTTCTTCTAAATCTGTCACAATTTCTTCGGCATCTACAACTGCCTCTTTAGCATCTTCTACTGCATCCTCAGCATCTACGACATCTTCTAATCTATCTTTTACAACATCTTGGGCATCTGGTATTTTATCTATTGCATCATCAATCTTTTTTTGCAAATCTTCGATTTGCTTATCTGTACCCATAACAGAAATATCATCTGCAGTACCAAATTGTAATTGATAAGCGGCCAGTGCGGCTTCATATTGAACATTTGCATTATTAATTTGTGTATCTGCTTGCTCTAGGGCTTGTTGATAATTAAGTTTTACTTGCTCTAAAGCAGTTTGAGCGTTTTTAATTGCATTGTCTGCATTATAAAGAGTTTGTTCTTTACTAATTAAAAGAGCTTGTTTTGACAGCTCTTGTGTAGTTACTGCATTATTTGCATTAAAAAGAGCTTGCTCTTTAGATTTTTGAGAACTTTCAAGAGCTACAACAGCACTATTTAATTGTGCAACAATATTATCATCATCTATTGTATATAAAAGTTGCCCTTTTTTTACATAATCACCATCTTCAACAAGAATATTTTCAACAGTACCCATAACTGGTGAAATTATATTTGCTACTTCACTTGGCATAATGGTTCCAATAAATTCCCCACTTTGTGATAAGGAACCATTAATAGCTTTCATTACTTGTACTGTAATTTTTAATTCTTCTTTTGGAACTTCTTGGGCAGTTGTAGTTGTTGCTACTGTATCAGATGATGTTGCTTCTGCTTCATTTGGAGCTGGCAAACTACAAGCTGTAAAAATAAAAACACCTAAAAGTCCCCCTGTCAATCTTTTAAATAATTTCATTAAAATCTCCCCTCAACTAATAATCATTTTTTTAGTTCATAATAAAATTATAATATATAAAGTATAAAAAAAGTATAAAGAAAATGTAACAATTCAGCAACAAAATAATAGTTGTCAGAATTGAAAATTTGTGGCATAGTAAAGAGGATCAGTTAGTACAAAAATAATGACACTTAACGGTTACTAAATAATCCGTATTTTTTTTATAATTATCTGTAAGTTCACTATAATGAAAGGAATGATGACCTCATGAAAATAGTACTTTTATGTGCAAATATAAAAGATGAAATATTACTTAGCATAAAGGAAACTATTGCTAAAGTTTTTTTAGAATTAGAAGTGGAAGTAGAAGAAATTAATCTTGAAATTTTACCATACTTTACCGGTGAAAAGAGTATAGTATCTGATCAAATTTTTAAAGAAATTGAAAATTGTAATGGACTTATTGCTTTTTCAAACATTTATATAACAGGCATCCATGGTTCGATGCAAACATTTTTTAATTATGTTACAGTATATCAGGAAATAATATTAAATAAGCCTATGCTTGCTATTACATATAGCAAAATATGGGGTGAAACAGAAGCAGCACATCTAATTAGTAAATTTTGGCGATTTTTAGGAGGAACCGATATAAATCCTATAGCTCTAAATGCATATTTATCTCGAGAAGACGCCTTAAAAATTATTGAGAGACAATTAGAAAATTATTATAGACAACTAAATCAAGGTATCTCTAATATTATATCTACTGAGCGAATGTTATTTTTAAATAGAAATAATACTAATGATTTTACTCTCTCTGGAACATTAAAAACTGAAAATTTAAATTCAGCTAAAAAACCGTTATCATTATATAATACAACTGAAGAAAAAGAAATTGCAGAAATTACAAATCTTTTAAAAGAGAAAATTTCGGATGATGATACATTTACTCCATTAAAAACAGGAACATATCAAAAACCTCCTATAACAAAAGTATATAAAAAAATTGCGAGCTTACCACATTATTTTATTGCTCATCATGATAAATCATTTAGTACAATTATTCAATATATAATAAATGATACTAAAGAAGCTGGTTTTATTATAATAAAAGGAGGAGATTGTATATATGAAGACGGAATCACCGATAATTATAATGTAGAAATTTCTATGATAGATAGTGTATTTGATGAACTAATTACTAAATCTCTTAGCTATCAAAAAGCATTTATGGTAGGTAGAATTAAAGTTAAAGGTAATTTTGCAATATTGCCAAAACTAGACCAAATTTTTAGAAGTAGTCGAGAATATAATTAATTTCGATTTGAAAGGATGAATATTTAAATGAACGATTGTATTTTTTGTAAAATAATGAGCAATGAAATTCCATCATTTTGTGTATATGAAGACGAAGATTTTAAAGTTATAATGGACCGATATCCTGCTTACAAAGGACATGTATTAATAATTCCGAAAGAACATCATATTGATATTTTTGATATGCCAGATTATATTGCATCAAAGATGTATCCTCTTGCTAAAAAATTTGCTATTTGCTTAAAAAACACACTTGGAGCAGATGGAATTAATATTGTGCAGAATAATGGAAAAGCTGCAAATCAAGCTGTATTTCATTTTCACTTGCATGTTATTCCAAGATATTTTAATGATAATGTAAGACTTAATGCTCCAACAACATATCAATGTACAGTAGAAGAGATTGAAGAAGTTGCAAATTTAATTAAAGAGAATTTATAAAAAAATTTATGGAGCTGTCACACTAAATAATAATTAGTTTGATATAGTTACAGTACTTTAAAATAATAGTTATCATATAGCCTCACCTTAACACACCTGTACCTTTGGCACTTTCCCCCTTTAAAAGGGTGGACTGTGGTGTGACTATATAAGGTACCTCGTAAGAGGCGGTATGGTTTGAACAGAACCCAATTTAATAGGCGAATTTTAAAAAGCTAGGGAAAAACTTGATTACATATTAAAAAAGGGGCATCGTCTAGGATTATTTTTTCCTAAAAGCAACATCCCCATGCTAAATCGTTATAAATAAGTTAAATTTCTTGTTTTTTAGTTATTATTTTTGTTAGTATAAATGATACCGCAAATGAAATTGCAATAACTAATATATAAAGAGGTAATCTATGTCCTATATATAATAACATACCTGGTATCATAGTAGCTCCGGTGCCAGCAGCAGCTAAATTAAATAATGATGCAATTCCACCACCAACAGCTCCGCCAACACATCCCATTAAAAAAGGTTTAATTTTGGGTAAATTTACAGCAAACATTACTGGCTCAGTAATTCCAAAAAATGCTGGAATAACAGCCGAAATAATCGCCGACTTTTTTATTTTATTGCGTTGCATAAATGCAATTGCCATACCAGCTCCAGCTTGACCAGCAATAGCCACAGTACCTAATGGATTAATAAAATCATATCCTGTTTCTGCCACCATTCCAACAGTAATAGGCGTAATAGTATGATGCATTCCTGTTACAGCCAAAAATTGTATTCCACCTCCATAAGCAATACCACCTAATCCAAATGGCAAATTAATAAAAGATAAAATTAAATTAGTTAAAATTTTTTCTACTTCCATTAATAATGGACCAACAAAAATCAGACCTACTAATAGTGATATTAATAATGTCAAAAATGGGGTTAAAATTAAATCTAATACATTAGGTACAATTTTTCTGATATTTTTTTCGGTAAAAGCTCCAAACCAACCTAAAAATACAGCGGGCAATATTGAGCTCTGAAATCCTGTCAAAGCGATTTTAAATCCAAAAATACTTAGCATAAATGCTTCAGTATTTCCAAATGTAACATCCCACTTGTTAGGTAATTGTGGAGCAACCAACATTAGTCCTAATACAATACCTATAACAGGTGTTCCACCAAATTTTTTCATGGCAGACCAAGTTACTAATACGGGAATAAATGTAAAAGCTGTATCGGTTAAAATTTGTGAAATGGATAATAATTCAGGACTTAGTGCAATACCTAATCCATCTACTAATAAACCACGTAAACCCATTAGTAATCCAGTGGCAACTAAAACTGGAATAATAGCTACAAAAATATCTGAAAAATCACGAGTTAATCGTTGAAACAAAGATAGTTTTTGCTTAGCTTGCTCTTTAACTCCTTCTGTATTAACTCCATCATCTTTTAATATATTATAAACTTCATTAACAAAACCTGTTCCAAGGATAAATTGATGTTGACCAGATTGATTGAAATATCCTGATACCCCTTCAATTTCTGTTGCTTGCTCTTTGTTTAATAAATTATCATCTTTTAACACAATTCGTAATCTTGTAGCACAATGCATTAAACCACTAATATTATCTTTTCCTCCAACAGAAGTTAAAATTTTTTCAGCTACTAAATTAGCATTCTTATTCATAGTTCAAGCCCCCCCTCTATTATATAAATCTAATTTTGCTTTTTCTCTATATCAGTTATTAAGTTTAATCTTGTAATATGCCTATCACCTTCAAATTCTGCTTCAAGCCAATTATCAACTATCATTTTTGCGAGCTCTATACCAATTACACGACAACCAAATGCTAATATGTTTGTATTATTATGCTCTTTTGAGAGCTTAGCAGAATATGGTTCGCTACATACTACTGCACGAATTCCATTTACTTTATTAGCTGCAATTGATATTCCTACACCGCTCCCACAGATTAAAATGCCACAATCTGCTTCTTGAGCTACAACTAAATTTGCTACTTTTTCAGCATATATTGGATAATGAGTTCTTTCACTTGTATCTGTTCCCACATTAATTACTTCATGATTTTTAGATTTCAGATGTTCTATTATCTCATTTTTCATCTCAATAGCTATATGATCATTTCCTATTGCAATTTTCATGTATTACCCCCTAATTTTATTGTTAACTTCGTCCATTATTTCTTTATAAGTACGGTCTTTTCCAAATAAAAGAGAAGTCCCAAGTACATATCCATCTACGCCTATTTTATCTAAATATTCTACTCTATCTTGATTTACGCAACCATCTAAATATAATTCAACTTTTAAATTTCTTTGAGCTATTAAATTCTTTAAATCTTTAAACTTTTGATCTACATAGTTAACATATTGTTGTCCTGCAAATCCTGGATTTACACCCATTACCAAAATAAAATCTAATTTTTCTATTATATATTTGACTTCTTCAATGGTTTCAGATGGATTTAATGCAACTCCCACTTTAATTCCTTTGCTAGAAATTGTATTTATAAGTCTATCTACATGTCTAGTGGAATTTAAATGAAATGAAATCATATTTGCTCCTAAATCTACAAATAAATCTATATGCTTTTCAGGATTTTCTATCATTAAATGAACATCCAAATCTTTGTTAGTTAATTTTCTAATACCTATAATATCAGCAACTCCAAGTGCAAAATTGGGTACATATCTCCCATCCATAATATCTAAATGATACCCTTCTATTTCTGCTTCTTCTAAATTTTTCATTTCATCAGCTAAATGAGTCATATCTGCACACATCATTGAAACATAAAATTTTGCCATACTTTATTATCCCCCTAATTCCATAAATGGATATTATCTAATGCAAAAACTTCTAATATTATATCTCCCATCAATTCTAAATTATTATTATTTTCTTGCATAAAAAATCTCATTGTTAAAGTAAACTCACCATTATTTATATAAATCTCTATTACCGAATTATCAATAAATATTTCAAGCATATTTAATGACAGCATTTCCACTTCACGAACACTACCATATTGTTGCATAAATTCAGTTTGCATCGTTTTGCTTCTATCTACTTTAAAAATATTATTTTTATAACTTAATTTTACTTGCTCATCGTTAGAGCTAAATAAATTTAATTCAAATTCTTTATTTGCTATATTACTTTTAATATAACATTCTGATAAATTATTTACATTATGAGCACCAGCTATTAGCTCTAGTTTGCTTTCATTTTTAATTAAAGAATATACCTGTTTATGTGGTGATTGATATAATTTATTATTTTTAATTTCTAATACTCTTGGTAAAGTGAGCATTCCTTGCCATGAATATATGTCTGATGGATATGTTGCATTTGGTACACCTATCCAACCTATTAGTATAGTTTCGTTTGTTCCTGAAAATGTTTGTGGAGCATAAAAATCAAACCCTCTATCTAATTCATCCCAATGAATAACGCTAAAATTATTTTCTATTCTATGACCAATAGCATAAGTACAACTATAAATATTATGAAATCTATTATTATCAGGTTTTATTCCTTGAGGACACCATATAAATACATCTCTATTATTTAGTGTAAATAAATCTGGACATTCCCACATAAAAACATTTTCATTATTAATTCCTTTAATATTGAGCTCTCCTAAAAATTTACTTGTATGGTTATCTGAATTATACTCAAATAATGTAGCACATCCAGTTAAATTATCTCGTTGAGAAGCACATATAAACTTAATTTTATCCTGCTCTATCCAAGGTTTTGGGTCACGAAAATGTTCTGTGTATCCTAAAGGAGTTTTTAGTATACAATACTTTTCCTTAATTTCATTTGTAGCTCTATCTATAATGGCTACATTTTGATAACTAACTCGATTTAATTTTTCGCCTTGTCTAGTGTTTCCTGTATAAAAGCATAATAAATTTTCGTTATTTATTAAAGCTCCTCCTGAATAACAGCCATGAATTTCAAATTTTTGAGCTGGTATTATAGGAATACTTTCAGAAAAATTTATAAAATCTTTAGTAATTAGATGAGCCCAATGTTTCATACCATGAATGCTATCAAAAGGATACCATTGATAAAAAATATGATAATTTTCTCCGTCAAATACTAATCCATTCGGGTCGTTTAATAGACCCGTTTTTGGATAGATATGATATTTAGGTAAATATTTTGTATCTTCTAAAACTGTTGCTCTGATTTTTTCTAATTCATTAGGATGAGCACTATCAATTGCTCTATATTTTGCTAAGTTATTTTTTTTATTCATTTTGTTGCTCCAGACTTTTATTATTTTTCTTCCATAACTTCATCAGGCACCCCAAATAATAGTGTTAAGAAATAAGTGGCAACGGCAGTAGCAATAGATATACCTAAATAAAGGAGCAGTTGTTTAACATCATAAACATACAATAATGTTCCTGCAATACCCGTTACTCCGTTTGCTGTTCCAGCCAAATTTACTATCATACATATAAGACCTGCTATTCCTGAAATAAAAGATGCTACTAACATAGGTTTTAAACTATAACGCATATTTACTCCAAAAATTGCGGGTTCAGTAATTCCAAGCCAAGCAGATACTGTTGCTGATGGACCAATTTCTTTTACACTTTTTTTCTTAGCTTTTCTAGCTACTGCAAGACATGCTGCTCCTTGAGCAACTGTAGCCATAGAAATAATCGCATTAAATGGATTTAAGCCTGTTGCAGCTAATAATGATAGCTCTAGTACATTAAATACATGGTGAACACCAGTAACTACTATAAACATCCAACTAAATCCTATTATAAATCCGCCTATTCCATAAGGCAAATCCATAACATATGTTCCAACCATTAATAAAAGATTTTCTACATAATGAAAAATAGGTCCTATAGCAAATAAAGCTAATAATGCACTAAATAATAATGTCAGAAACGGCGTAAAAACTAAATCTAATGAATTAGGTACTTTTTTTCTTAAATATTTTTCTATTTTAGAACCAATATATCCAGATACTAGAGCAGGTATTATGCTTCCTTGATAACCTACCATAGGTATAAATCCAAAAACCATAATAGGACTAACACCACTATTTGGATCAGCAATTGCATATGCATTAGGCAATGCGTTTGAAACTAACATTAATCCGAGCAAAATTCCCAAAACTGGTGTTCCGCCAAAAACTCTAAATGATGACCAACAAACTAATGCTGGCAAGAACGCAAATGCAGTTTCAGTTAAAATAGCTATAAAAGTTGTTATGTATGTCGGGATGCTATCAGGAGTGAAACCAAATATAGCTAATACAGAAGGATTTAAGATTGCTCCTTTTAATCCTAAAAATAAACCTGTGGCCACAATTGCAGGAATAATTGGAACAAAAACATCTGCTAACGTTCGTATAAACTGTTGAACCTTATTAGTATTTTTCTGAGCTACTTGCGTTTGCTCGGTTTTGTTTGATGTACTGACTCCTAATTTAGCTGCTTCTTCGTATACCTTATTTACAACGCCTGTTCCTAAGATTATTTGGTATTGACCAGCTGTAAAAAATACACCTTTAACACCTTCAATTGCTTCCACGTTATCATCTTCAATTTTTTCTCTGTCTTTAATAATTAACCTAAGCCGTGTCGCACAATGTGCCATAGATATAATGTTTTCTGTGCCACCAACAGCATTTAAAATTTGTTGTGCAAGTTCTAAATAATTGATCATAAAATTCCCCCTTATTCACTTTAAAAATATAATAATTATGCAACTATGTATGCGAGTTCATTAGTGCGTAAAAAAATAAGTACTTTTTTATGATAACCTATTTACTAAATTTTGTAAACCTATTTTTATAAAAAATTTTAAAATTATAGTTTTTTTGTTAATAATATATAGTTTTAATGTGAAAAAATTGTATTATATTTTACATAAATAGTTGTCATAAATATAATATATATTTATATTATCT
>LJHE01000006.1 GCA_001983555.1 Candidatus Epulonipiscioides gigas | reverse complement strand
TGAGCTTTGAATCCTTTCTGGGAGATTAATGGTTTGTGATAATTCTATTATATCTCAATAGGAAACAAAGCTCTATTTATTTTTAACTTAACAAGACCTACAAAATTATAAGGAGCACAATATATGAAAATTAAAAAAATAGTACCATTTATCTTATTATCTGGGTTATTTGTAGGCTGTGGAAGCTCGGATACGGTTGATACATCTTCTATAAATACAGAAATGTATACAGAAGTTGGTACATATCCCATTGTAAAAGAAGGATATACAGATTCATTTAGTGTTTTCACTTACCTAAGACCAGGTGTAACCGATTACAATTCTCCTACAAATAAATTTACTCAGCATTTAGAAGACTTGACAGGAGTTAAATTAAACTTTACAAATGCTGTAAGTGCAGACTTTGCTCAAAAACGTAATGTAATGTTAATTAGTGGAGAATACACAGACGTAATTTTATCACCTGGATATGGTGGTTCAGAATTGCTTTTATATGGACAACAAGGAATATTTATTCCGCTCAATGATTTAATTGATCAGTATGCCCCTAATATTAAAAAAGCTTTAGATGAAAATCCAATAATTAAAGAAGCTTTTACATCAACAGATGGAAACATATATGCTCTTCCAAGAATTGGTAAAACAAAGGGCACAGAATATAGCTGGAAAATGTGGTTAAATAAAGATTGGCTAGATAATTTAGGACTTGAAATACCAACAACTACAGAGGATTTTTATCAAGTATTAAAAGCTTTTAAAGAGCAAGATGCAAATGGCAATGGAAATCCAAATGATGAGATACCTTTCTCTAGCTCTTTACAAGCTTGGAATGGTGACCCTACCACTTATCTTTTAAATGCATTTATACCAACTGGAACATCGTTTATGAATTTGGATGAACATAAGCAAATTTATCATGTAAAAGTAACCGATGAATATAAAGAGTATTTAAAGTATATGAATAAGCTATATGAAGAAGGTTTAATAGACCCATTATTATTTACTCAAACTAAGCAAGAGTTTTTAAAATTAGGTTCAAATCCAGAAATAGCTCTATTAGGAGCAACAACAGCAGGCACTCTTAATAATTTTGCAAATAGTTTAGATTATGAAAGATGGGGTCAATATGTTCAAATTGCTCCGTTAGAAGGGCCAGCAGGAGTTGTTTCCGCAGCAAGATCAGTCGATTTTGGTGTAGCAGGGCTGGTAATTACTAATAAATGTGAAAATCCAGAAGTAGTAATGCGAGTTTTTGATTATATGTACACACAAGAAGGTGTAATTCAAATGTCATTTGGAGCACTTGGAGATGGAAGATTAGCAGAAGCTCCAGAAGGAACTGTAAACTATCTTGGAGAAGAAGTTGATTATGTAAGACTTGATGTAGACCAAAGCCAAGATGTATGTTGGAATAGAGTTGGCCCAGATGGTCAAGGTGAAGAGTTTGAAATGCTATTTGGAGTAAGAACAGGAGAAATTCCAGATATTGACCAAATCTTATATTTATCATCTATAACTGATTATGCTCCAGTAGCTCAAGATATATCCACTATAGTGCCACCACTCATTTTTACCCAAGAAGAATCAAGGGTTAATGCAGATTTACAATTAGCTATAAATACTTATATTGACGACTCTGCAGTAGCATTTATAACAGGAAAAAGAGATATTGACAAAGAATGGGATGCATATCTAAAACAACTCAAAGTATTAGGACTTAGTAAATTTTTAGAAATAAGACAATTAGCTTATGATAGACAAACAAAATAGACTACATATTTGTTATTTAAAAAATTGAAACAAAACAAAGCTCCGAGCTATTAAATTAGCTGGAGCTTAAAATATATATTAAACATTTTTTGTATTTTTCTTTTTACTTCCACATCCTGAATTACTTTTGCAACCACTACAGTGAGGACAGCCACCACTATTATTTTTACGTTGTTTAATTAAATAATGTATTATTGCACCAAGTACTAAAACGAGCAATCCACCTACAAGTATATTTCCCATCAACGCACTCACTCCTTTATACACAGATTTATTTATTTCTCATCATATCGTTTTATGTTGGTAGTGTTAGCTCTAATTCTTGTTTTTTAGTTCTGTGTACAAGTTTTAGATAAATAAGAGCCTCAATTAATAATATAATAATAGCTGTTGTGAAACTACGATTAACTGTGCCATCCATAATCATTCCTACTTGAGCAACAATCATGGCTAAAGTATATCCTGTTACAATTTGGAATGTAAGACCAATTGCTAACCATTTTTTATTACCTATTTCCGAATTCATAGCTCCAATAGCTGCAAAACAAGGTGGTGTAAATAGATTAAGTACCATAAATGCTAGAGCAGTTGCAGGTGTGAATACTGCAAAAAGTGGACTATCTCCCGCTTCGAGCATTGTATCTGAAACAGCATACATAACTGCAAGACTACCAACAACATTTTCTTTTGCAATAAATCCTGTAAGAACTGCTGCTCCTAATTGCCACCCAGCTATACCAAGAGGAACTAATAGCGGACTTAAAATCCCACCAACATATGCTAACATACTAAGATTTGCATCTTCTACTACATTAAAACCAAAATCGTAAGTTTGAAGTAACCAAATGGCTGTATTACATAAAAGTATAATTGTTCCTGCTTTTACAATAAATGCCCAGCCTTTATCTAACATCGATTTACAAGCATTTTTTAAACTAGGTATCTTATATTCAGGAAGCTCCATTATAAATAATGATTGAGTATATTCGAGTCTAAATATATTTTTTAAGATTAAACCAGAACATATAATTACAAATATAGCTAAGAGATACATACTAGGACCAATCCAAGATTGTTCTGGGAAAAATACTACACTAAACAATGCAATAATTGGCAATTTTGCACCGCATGGTACAAATGGAGTAAGTATAGCTGCTATTTTTCGCTCATGTTTATTTTCTATTGTACGTGTTGCCATAACGCCTGGAATAGCACAAGCTGAGCCAACTACCATAGGTATTATAGATTTTCCAGATAATCCAATTTTTTTGAAATATCTATCCATAACTACAGCGACTCTAGCCATATATCCACTATCTTCAAGCAGTGAAAGACAGAAAAATAATACCATAATAAGAGGCAGAAACCCTATAACTGCTCCAACGCCACCAATTATTCCATCCACTAAAAGAGATGATAAAAATGGATTAATTTCCATACTTTCAAGTATTGGAGTGACTGCATTTGGCACAATTTCACCAAAAAGTGTGTCATTTAAATATCCTGATAATATTCCGCCAAGAAAACTTTGAGAAAACCAATACACTCCCCACATTACTAAGAAAAATATGGGTAATCCTAAAAACTTATTTACTACTATTCTATCCACTTTGTCAGATAGAGTAAGCTCTTCTGATTTTTTATCTCTAACTTCACAATCTTTTAAAATATTGCTTACTACTTCAAATCTTTTTTTATTGAGATGATCTTGCTCTTTTTTATTAGATATTTTAGTAGCAAGAGCTGGTTCAAAACATTCTTGTTTTTTAGATTCTGCTGATTTAAAAGTCATTTTAGTCAAAGTTTCAAGTCCTGATTTATTAAGAGCTGAAATAGAAACCACTCTACATTTAAGTGTATCTGCCAACTTTTTGTTATTAATACTAATTCCTTTTTTATCAAGTAAATCTTGTTTATTAAGAGCAATTACTACTGGAATATTAAGCTCTAATAACTGTGTGGTAAAAAATAAACCTCTACTTAAATTAGTAGTATCTACAATATTTATTATAACATCTGGTGCTTCTTGTTTTATAAAATTTCTTGTAATGGCTTCTTCAGATGTATATGGAGAAATTGAATACGCTCCGGGTAAATCTACAATTTTAATATTCTCTTGACCATGTCTATAAATTGCTTTTAAATCATGTTCCTTTTTATCTGTTGTAACACCCGACCAATTACCTGTTTGTGCGAGCTCGCCAGTTAGTTCATTAAACAAAGTGGTTTTTCCACTGTTTGGATTTCCTGCTAATGCAATTCTCATAAAATCCCCCTTAATCATATACAAAAATACAATTTGCTATATCTAAATCAATAGCATATCGGCTGTCTTTTACATTAATAACCAAATTATTGCTTATTTTAGAAATAATAGTAATTTCTTCATCTTCAATACAACCTAATGTACGCAAAAAATCTCTAATATTATCATTAGCTATTATCTCTTTTATCAAATAAGTTGTATTTGATATTGCATCTTTTAAGGTCATAATTTTGCTCCTTTTATAAATTAAATTTATATTAGTTAAGTATAACTAAATTATATCAGTTATAAAATAAATGTCAATATTTTATAACTTTTATTTAACATTTTATATTTTATAACTTATGTATTATAAAATGAGGTTTATACCTATATATAAACATTATTTATATATTATATATAATATATAAGTATTAATTATATATCTAAAGTATATATTTTAGATATAATTTTATGTTTTTACAAAATATATTTGACAGTAATTTATTATTGACAAATGTTTCTAATTATGATATTATTGTTTACAACAGCAAAGGTGCTGTAAGTCATAAGGCTTACAGTGCCTTTTTTTGTATTTTGAAATGCATATATTGCCTATTTTTTGTTATATTAATAAGGAATAGTTCAATTAATTCCATATGCTCTAAAATAACAGAGGCTTTCTATCTTATATTTTATAAAAGGAGAAAAAAAATGAAAAATATTCCAGAGCTTTTTGGTTCAAAAGTGTTTAATGACAAGGTAATGCAAGCTAGACTCCCTAAAAGTATATATAAAGCGATAAATGAAACTGTACAAAATGGTAAGCCACTTGAGCTGAATGTGGCTAACGTCGTAGCTAATGCTATGAAAGATTGGGCAACAGAACTTGGAGCAACTCATTTTACTCATTGGTTCCAACCTATGACTGGTATCACTGCAGAAAAACATGATAGTTTTATTTCACCTGATGGTAAAGGTCAAATTATTATGGAATTTTCCGGTAAAGAGCTTGTAAAAGGTGAACCTGATGCATCTAGTTTTCCATCTGGTGGTCTTCGTGCAACATTTGAAGCTCGTGGATACACAGTTTGGGATGTTTCAAGTTATGCATTTATAAAGGATGATACTCTTTGTATTCCAACTGGATTTTGCTCTTATAGTGGAGATGCTCTTGATAAGAAAACTCCATTACTTCGTTCTATGGCTGCTCTTAATAAAGAAGCTACCAAATTTTTAAATATTATTGGAAAAACTGATGTAACAAAAGTTGACACTACAGTAGGTCCAGAGCAAGAATATTTCCTTATAGATAAAGATATGTATCTTAAAAGACCAGACTTAATTTATACTGGTAGGACTCTTTTTGGAGCAAGACCTTCCAAAGGTCAAGAGCTTGATGACCATTATTTTGGTACACTTAAAGCTCGTGTTAGCGATTTTATGAAAGATTTTGACTCAGAACTTTGGCAACTTGGAATACTTTCCAAAACAAAACATAATGAAGTTGCTCCTGCACAACATGAACTAGCTCCTATATTTTCAACTACTAATATAGCCACAGATCATAATCAACTTACTATGGAAATTGCTAAGAAAGTTGCAAATAGACATGGTCTTGCTTGTTTATTGCATGAAAAACCATTTGCTGGAGTAAATGGCTCTGGTAAGCACAATAATTGGTCTATGTCAACAAATATAGGTGAAAATTTACTTGAACCAGGACCAAATCCATCTAAAAATACTCAATTTTTATTATTTTTATCTGCAGTTATTAAAGCAGTGGATGAATATCAAGATATGTTAAGAATTAGTGTTGCAAGTGCAGCAAATGACCACAGACTAGGAGCTCATGAAGCACCTCCAGCAATAGTAAGTATGTTTATTGGTGATGAGCTTGGTGCAATTGTAGATAGTATTATTAATGACACTCCATATGCTACACTTGGAAATCAAACAATGGTAACTGGAACAAATGTTTTACCTGATTTTAATAAAGATACAACAGATAGAAATCGTACCTCTCCATTTGCATTTACTGGAAATAAATTTGAATTTAGAATGTTAGGTTCTGCATTTTCTATTTCTGGTCCAAATATTGTTTTAAATACTGCTGTTGCTGAAGCACTTTCTGAATTTAGTAAAAAACTTGAAGGAGCTAAAGACTTAGAAGCAGCTAAAAAAGCTCTTATTAAAGAAACTTTAACTAAACATCAAAGAATTATTTTCAATGGTAATAACTATTCTGATGAGTGGGTTGTAGAAGCTGAAAAACGTGGTTTATTAAACTTAAAAACAACTGTAGACGCTCTACCAAAATTTATTGAGCCAAAAAATATTGAGCTGTTTACTAAAAATCATGTATTCACTGAAATAGAAATTCATTCTCGTTATGAAATTTTCTTAGAAGAGTATAGCAAAACTATTAATATTGAAGCTCTTACTGCATCTGATATGGCACGACAAATAATTTTACCAGCATGTCTTGCTTATCAAAAAGAAGTTGTTGACTTATTAAATAGCAAACAAACTGCTGGCATTTGTGCGGGAATTGAAAAAGAAATTGCAACTGAACTTAGTGAGCTATGTGAAAATCTATATGTTGAAATTAATAAATTAAGTGCAGTTATTGAAGATGCTCATGATATAACTGATTCATTGGCAAATGCTCAATTTTATCGTGATAGCGTTCTTGCTGCTATGAATTCTGTTCGTGCTATTGCAGACACACTTGAACTTAAAGTTTCTTCTGCATACTGGCCTCTTCCAACTTATGGAGAATTATTATATAGTGTTCATTAAAAAATATTTTTTAAAAATTGTAACATTTTAGAAAAAATAGAATAATATATAACTGTATGTAAACACAACGACGTGTAAATACTTTCGCAAAGTATTTATGCGTCTTTTTTTGAAATTTGAAAGGAGAGTTAATTATGGATGCGTTTGGAATTTGGTTTTTAACAGGTGCTGCATTAGTATTTTTTATGCAAGCTGGTTTTGCAATGGTTGAGACAGGTTTTACTAGAGCAAAAAATACTGGCAACATTATCATGAAAAACTTGATGGACTTTTGTCTTGGAACAATGGCATTTGCATTTTTAGGATATGGTCTTATGATGAGCGAGACTTATTTATTTGGACTTATTGGTGTTCCAAATTTAGATATTTTCTTCAATTATGAAAATTTTGATTGGTCTAGTTTTGTTTTCAATGTAGTTTTTTGTGCAACAACTGCAACAATTGTTTCAGGAGCTATGGCAGAACGTACAAAATTTAGTGCATATCTTATTTATAGTTTAATTTTAAGTTTGCTCGTTTATCCTATTGAAGCAGGTTGGGTTTGGAATTCGCAAGGTTGGTTAGCTCAAATGGGATTTGTTGATTTTGCTGGTTCTGCTGTAATACATACAGTGGGTGGTATATCATCTTTAATTGGAATTAAATTTTTAGGAGCAAGAATTGGAAAGTATGTAAAAGACCCTAAAACGGGTAAAGTTATTGTAAAAGCAATTCCCGGACATAATCTTACAATTGGTGCTTTAGGTTGTTTTATATTATGGTTTGGTTGGTATGGATTTAATGGAGCTGCTGCAACAACTCTTGATGGAATTGGTGGACTTGGTTCAATTTTCTTAACTACTACTATTGCTCCTGCTGCTGCATCTTTATCAACTATGGCATATACTTGGATTAAAAATGGAAAACCTGACGTTTCAATGACTCTTAATGGTGCTTTAGCTGGTCTTGTTGCAGTCACCGCTGGTTGTGCATCTATGGATGCATTTGGAGCTTTAATAGTTGGTCTAGTAGCTGGTATTTTAGTTGTTGTAAGTGTAGAATTTATAGACATTAAACTTAAACTTGATGATCCTGTTGGTGCTGTTTCTGTGCACGGTATAAATGGTATTTGGGGAACTATTGCAGTTGGATTATTTGCAGTTGACGGTGGTCTTGTATATGGTGGTGGAACAGAGCTTTTAGTAATTCAAGCAATTGGTATCGGAGCAATTGTTTTATATACTACTATTGTAATGATAGTGTTCTTTGCTCTAATTGATAGATTACATGGACTTAGAGTTTCGGTTGAAGAAGAAACAGTAGGATTAGACTTAAGTGAGCATGCTCTTCAAACTAGTTATGCTGGTTTTGCAATGACTTCATTCGATATAGCCCCAACTATGACAACATATAATACTGATTCAGAAATAATTAGTATCGCAAAATCTGTCCCTGTAATTAATAACTCAAATCCAGAAGCTAAAATTACCAAAGTTACTATTGTTACTAACCAAAATAAATTTTATGCTCTTAAAAATGCCCTTGAGGAAATTGGAGTTACTGGCATGACAGTTATTCAAGTTCTTGGTTTTGGTATTCAAAAAGGTCAACAAGAATATTATAGAGGTAATCCTATTGAAGCTACACTATTACCTAAAGTAAAAGTTGAAGTTGTAATTTGTAAAATTCCTGTTGATGAAGTAATTAATACTATTAAAGAAACTCTTTATACAGGACACATAGGAGATGGAAAAATCTTTGTTCATAATGTTGAAAATGTACACAGAGTTAGTACAGGTGAAGAAGGATATGACGCATTACAAGATTAATTATTTAGGTGCTGTATACTATAACAGCACCTTTTAGTAGTTTTAGTTAAAAGAATTGGAGGTTATTTGCATGTATAAATGGCTAAAAATATTATCTATTATAATTGTGAGCTTCTGTTTTATATCAAATAATAAAATAAACGGACTGCCTTTGGCAAATAATACAGCTATAAAAAGCCAATATTTTTTAGAACAAATTGAAAGCTTATTAGATACAATGAATATAGTTAGAATCATTCCTTCTGTAGACTATAAAATTATGACAAAAGAAACAACTGCTCTGGTATTACAAGATATTATGAATCTACCTAACTTAGAACTAGACTTTAGAGATGTAGCACCATGTACTGAATATAGCGGAACTATTGGTGCTATTATCAATAGTGGCGTTATGTCTGTTAAAAGTGACAATATATTTGGTTATGGAGATATTTTAGAAGAAAATGAATTTAATCTTATTTTAAATAATTTAAAAAATTATTTTGAAACATTAGAACAGTCTTATACCTCATTTTTAGCCGCCTCGTTAGAATTTAATCCTCAAATGTATGAATTAAATGAAAATATTACAAACTTATGTATTGAGTTAGAAAAATTATTTAAGCAAGGTGTTAAATTAGTTGTTGCACCCGAAATGTGCACTACTGGATATGGATATACTAATAGAAAAAGTATTGAAGATTATGTTGATACGTTGCCAGGTAAAGCAACTAATGCAATCAGTGAATTAACAAAAAAATATGATGCATATGTTGTATTTGGTTTAGCCGAAAAAGATGTAGAAACAGATTTATATTATAATTCAGCAGCTCTAGTGGGTCCTGAAGGTTATATTGGAAAATATCGCAAAATGCATCAATGGGAAACCGAAGAGCATTGGGCTGCGTGGGGAGATATTGAAGTTCCTGTTTTTTCAACAGAGCTTGGTAATATTGGTATTAATATTTGTATGGATGCATCTTACTTTGAAAGTGCACGATTAGCTGCACTTGATGGTGCTGATATTTTAGCCTTCTCCACAAATTCATCAGGTGGCGCTGTGTGGGCACTTCCTGCAAGAGCAATTCAAAATGGAATATATATCGTATCAGCAAATCGCTCAAATACAGAACTTGGATATCATATGATAGGAGCAAGTGCAATTTGGTCTCCTTTGGGAGAAAAATTAGTGGAAGCTCCTTATCTTTCTAGCAATGATTATGACCGAGATGAAGCTCAAGCCTTTTTAGCAGAAATTAATCCTGTATTATATAGTAATCCTAATAAAGATTTATTATCACATAGAAGACCAGAAATATATAAAGACTTATCACTATATATTTCTCCTTGGAATTATACTAAATCTACTGAAAGTAAAAATATAAAGGCTATTGCTCTACAATATGAGCCTATTACAGGTGATACAAAAAAGACTAAAGAATTAATTTTAGATTTATTGCATGATGTTATTGATGTAGATCTCATAGTTCTTCCTGAATTATCACTAACAGGAACCTATTTTGAAAAATTCTCTATAGAAGCCAATGAAGAGGAAGCTATTGCTTTTGCCAAAGATATAGCTACTAAATTCAATACATCGATAATTATTGGATCCATTGAAGAAGACAACAATAAATTATATAATTCTGCTATATTAATTGATAATAATGGGCAAATTATTGGTACTTATAGAAAAACTCATCTTAGTGAAGCTGATAAAAAATGGGCTACGGCTGGAGATACTATAGAAGTGTTTGAAGTAGATAATATTGGTAAGGTCGGTATTTTAATTGGAGAAGATGTTTGCTATCCAGAGGCAGCAGGCATTTTATCTGTTTTACGTTCAGATATCATTGCAATACCATCTGCTTGGTATGGTCAATATGGAGCTTATGTAGAAATTAATAATTCTATATGTAAAAGTACAATACCTGAAAATACAATGGTTCTTTGGGATTCTATATCTCAAACATCGGGAGCATATTCAATAGTATCAAATTTTGTTGGTGAAAGAGGTTATAAAGGAAGTAGCGCCTTAAACACTATTGATCCAATATATGGATTAGATCAACCTATAACAGCATCAAATAATGATACGGAAGTTCTCGAAATGGAATTTGATACTTTACAACTGGATTCTTGGATTAATCAGGATGTATTACAAGCTTCAAGAAGAACTAATTTTTATAATCCCTTAATAAAATAATTCATATATGTATATAATATGGGGCTATCACACTAGTTATTAGTGCGACAACCCCAATTTTTAATTTATTAAACTAAGTTCTTTTCCTTTATATATTTTTAATTTTTCTACTCTATTTCCCTTAATGTTTTTTATCTCAAAGGTCATATCTTTATAATTAAATGTTACTAAGTCTTTTGGAATTTCTTTAAGTTGATGAATAACAAATCCGCTGATAGTGTCATAGTGCTCACATTCTAACTCAATATTTAATCTTTTATTGATATCATCAATATGCACCAGTCCATCTACTAAGTAAGAACCGTCATCTTGTAGTGTAATATCCGTATCATCGCTAGTTTCATTTTGTATATCATCTATAATTTCTTCTAATATATCTTCAAGCGTTACTATACCTGAAAAATCACCATATTCATCACAAACAACAGCTATAGAGTTTTTTGTTGATTGAAGTTCTTTTAGAAGCTTTCTGATATTTTTAGCTTCTGGGACTATATAAGGTTTTTTCAAAACGTCTTCTAATAAGAGTTCTTTTTGTTTTTTTTGGCACTTAAATAATTGAGAAAGAAAATCTTGAGCGTATAAAATACCTATAATTTTATGAATATCTCCATCATATACTGGAAATCTTGAAAAATTTGTTTCCAGAATAAAATCAGCAATTTCTTCTATCCCTTTAGATTTATCAATACCTACTATTTCAGTTCTTGGTGTCATAACTTCACTAGCTGATTTACCATTAAAGTCCAAAATCCCCTCTATCATCTCTTTTGAATTTGAATCTATTATTCCTTCTTTACTTCCCTCATCTATTAAACGTAAAAATGATTCTTCTGAAACTACTTTTTTTCCTCGCTTACCAAATAAATGTTCTAAAATATTAAAACTTTTGACCTGCGGTTGGCCTTCCAAATAAATTCCCCCTTGATTTGAAAGCAAATTAAAATACGACTTTATTATACACTAATTACAAGAAAATTGCAAGTTTTACCTAATCATTTCTAATTCTAACCCTTCATTTTTATGACTTTGAATTATTTGCTCTATTTCGCTTTTATTTAATGATTGCAAATCTCCAGGTATAGTATTTTTTAATGCGGCTGTTGCATTACCAAATTCAAGAGCCATTTGAGAGCTCATATTATATTTTAATAATCCATATAAAACTCCAGAAATATATGCATCTCCGCTACCTATCCTATCTACTACGTCAATATTTTCATACGGTTTTTCTTCATAAAAGCTATTAGTTTTCTTTTCATATATGACAGAAGTAAATGTATGAAGTTTAGGGCTATGCACTATTCTATTAGTCGCAGCTACTATACTGATATCATATTCTTGAGAAAAACTTTGCAAAATATCTTTTGTGCTGCCATCTTTATTAAATGTAAGTCTTGCTGTACTATCAGAGCAAAAGAAAATGTCAACTAACGGTAATATTTTTGTGATACAAGCTTTTGCATCATCTCCACTCCAAAGATTACTTCTAAAATTTACATCGAAAGAAATAAGAGCTCCTTGAGCTTTAAATTTTTTCATCATTTCAATTGCACAATCTCTTGTCTTATCACATAATGCGAGAGTAATACCTGTCGTATGAAAACATCTTGCTTTTATATACATATCATTTGAAAATTCAGATTCAGAAATCTTTTGCATAGAACTATTTGTACGGTCATAACATATACGCGGCTTTCTTGGATATGCACCATTTTCATAAAAATAAATTCCTAATCTTGCATCTTTATCTTTATCAAAATGCAAAAAATCATCACTTACTCCAACAAAACGAATACCATTTTTAGCATATTCTCCAAGGTCATTATCAGGAACTTTTGAAATCATACCTGTGCGTAATCCTAATTGAGCTACTCCGCTCAAAACATTTAGTTCTGCTCCACCAACTTTTTTATCTAGCATACTTCCTCTTGTAAGTCTTTCATTTATTGGTGGTGATAGTCTCAACATTATTTCTCCAAGTGATAGCAAGTCAAATTTATTCATAAACTACTCCTTTATTTTTTATGCTATTTTATAATATTTAAAAAAATAATGCAAGAGATTAATCAAACTTTAAATTTTTAACATGTACTTTTTGTTGTTTATCACAAATTATTTGTCTTTTTACACCTGAAAAATGCGTCAGAAGAATAATTTCTTTTTCTAAAAGAAAATTAAGGTGTTTTAATGTTTCTGTAGCATAAAAAAGGTCTAATTCACGTCCATCCGAAATATGAGATATTAAAAACTTATTATTAGTATATTCTATAACTTCTATTTTGGGAACATTATTTAAACCCATATTATTAATTAATATATTTTGCACACTTTCATAATCTCTATAAGTATTTGTAATAAGCTTAATTTTATTATCTTCAATATAAGAATATAATCCAAGTTCTTTAGCTAATGCTGGACTTAAATAATCTCTTATAAAAGAACTGTCCTTATTAAACTCTCTAATAGCCAGCATTTTTTTTACTCCTTCATGCTTATATATCTCATCCCAAATTTTAAAACCTATATAGTAAGGGTTTAATACGTCAAATCTTGAAGAGATAATATTATTATGCAAAGAAATAAATCCTAAATATTTATCTGCTGATAAGTTAAGTTCTTTTAAAGTTTTGTAGTGCCAGAAACTAGCCCAGCCTTCATTTATAATTTTAGTTTCTATTTGAGGATAAAAATATCTGCTTTGTTCTGCCACAATTTGTAGCAAATCTATTTTCCATTCTTCTAATTTTACATTTTGAATTATAAAATCTAATAAAAAGCCTTCTTCAAAATAATATTTTATTGCATGAGCCACATCTAAAATTTTTTCAACATTTTCTTCACCAAATTGTTTTATATAATTATTAACTCGTCTTGCATGGTTCTTAAACATTTGTATCGCATTTTTAGCATTTGTATTTTTTTTGAAAAATATATTATTTTTAAAAAAGTCATTATGAGCATATACATGAGCAATAATAAGAATTTGTGTAATTAAATTATTATTTTTTAATAAATAAGCAATACAAGGATTACTATTTATTATAATTTCAAAAGGCATCACATCTAAGTTATTTTTAAGTTTATCATAAGTTTTTCCAAAGCTCCAATGTGGATAATGATTTATAAACCCCAAATATGTCATATATCCTAACATATCTTTGTAATTGATTAATTCAAATTCTTGTGGATAAAATGAAAGTCCAAAATTTTTTTCAATTGTTTCAATTTGTTTGCTATAATCAATAAGCACCTCCATTATGTTCTCCCTCCACATAAGCGTCACATACTTTTTTGAAAGCTTCAAAAACCTCTGATTTCTTAGAAATTTTAAGTGTTAAAAAATTTTTATTTAATATTTCATCATTATATTTATTTAAAATTGTACTTGTATAATTATTGGTTTTAATTTCAATGTATCCAAATAAATTAGAATTTTCACATATTTCCCTTGCAAAAGTTGTTGCTAACACATTATCTTCTCCCCAGTTATCTCCATCACTACAATGAAACGCATAAACATTCCATATATTTATATCATACCTATCTTTAATTATCTCAAGAGCTTTTTTATACCCAGCACTTATATAAGTTCCTCCACTTTCTTTTTTATGAAAAAAATCATTTTCATTAACTTCTTTTGCTGTTGTAGTATGGGAAATAAAAATAATATCAACTTTGATATATTTAATTTTGACAAATTGATATAGTAAAAAATAAAAATTTCTTGCCATTTCTTTTTTGTTAGCTCCCATTGAGCCAGAAGTATCCATTATACAAATTATCACCGCATTGGAATACTTATTTTTTTTATTAAAATTACTATATCGTAAATCTTGATTTATAAAACCTAGATTTTTATTTCGTTTTATTTTTTCTTTTAAAGTTCTTTTTTTTAAAAATCTTGGATATATCCCATGCTTTTTTACACCAATTTTTCTTCTTCCTCCTAAATTTTCTATTTTCTTAAAATCTTTTTCTCGTAAATTAGGTAAATTGAGCTGCTCAAATAATAAATTAATAGCATCCTCTAAAACTATTTCTGTTTCATAAATATCAACACATTCAATATCGCCTGCACAAACTTCTGAGTTTTCAGTTAAGATTTCTCCTTTTTGTTCCTCACCTAACCCTGTTGCAATAAGCTCGGTATCTGTTTTAAATCTAAAATGAAATTCAGGTAATTCTTGTACTTTAATTTTAATAATACTACCATCTGCATTTTCTACAATACTATTTCCAACTATCAATTTACTTATATTTTCCTTAATACTCATTTCAACAAGTTTTTTGTGTCTTTTGGCATCATTTATAGGAGCGTAAGATATATAGTCTGAACAGTCTTTAAAAATGGCCATATTATTTAACTCCTTTGTAAATATTCTAAAGTTTCTTTGGCACAGATTTCACAATATCCATCTTTTATTAATTTATTTATTATTTCATTATATTTTTGTTTTTCTTCAAAATTTTTAATATTATCCTCTTTAATAATACGAGTAAGCTCCTTTAAAGAATTCATAAGTTTTTTTTCAATAGCTTTTTTTAATGGTAGATGACAAGAATAAGGTATAATTTCTCCTAAACTTATTTTTGTCCTCACAAAAGAAACAACATCTTGTCTAAAACCTTTTATTGCACTTTTTGATATGTCTATTTCTTCCTCAATTTCTCGCATAAATTGTTCATTTATTTCTTTGTTGTTTAAAAAATTTTCTGCCATATCTATATATATATCAAATATAGTTTGAGCTTGTTTATTGTATTCACATATAAATGCTTTTGTAATGTCTTCTTCTAATAAGGCATAATAATCTTTTTTTATATAAGTTTCTAAAAAATCAATATATTGTTTTTTGGTCTCACTTGGAAGTAACAATTTTTTGATTTCATTTGAAAGTACTTTAAAAAAATGAATAGGAGTTATACAACCGTTGCAACTATAAAACGCGTTTCCAAATACTTTCATAATAAATCTAATCGATACTCCCCTCATCCCCTCGTCTTCATGCTCTTGTTTTAGTTCCTCAATATCAATTTTTGCATCTACTGATTCATTATTATATATTTTCAACTTTGTAAAAATATCAATACTATGTGAAGGTAAAAGTCTTGTAAGAATTGCAAATTGTGCTGCAGTTTTAAGTGTATGTGGAGCTATATGAGCATAAAAAGTTGTTTGTGATAAAAGTTTTTCATATATTTTAATTTCTTCATCTAAAATAAGGCAATATGGCACATCAACTTTTACAATTCTATCTAAAATCGCTTCATTTGTTTTGTCGCTTTTAAACCTGATCCATTCTGCCTCATTTGAATGAGCTAAAATTACACCATCAAAATATAGCATTTCTCCACGTGCTGGAGATGGTATTAATTTTTCTTGTGTAGCAGTAAGCATTGTGTATAAATATTCTACATCATTTTTGAAGACTTCGATAAATTCAATTATCCCTCTATTCGCTACATGAAAAGCTCCATTTAATGAAAAAACACGTGGATCATCTTCTTCATATACATCCATTTTTGAAATATTAATAGAACCTATTAATATTGAAATATCTTGGTTGTTAGCATCAACAGGTGGAACTACTCCAATTCCTTGACGTTTTGCAATACTAAACTTACTTTTTTTTATGGGAAAATTTTCGTATTTATTATCAAATTCATGTATAAGTCGATGTCTGCACTTTGGACAAAGCTCACCTTCTATTTTAATACCTAATATTTTTTCAAAATATGCTCTTATTTGTCGTGGAAGTAAATGTAGAGGTTCTTCCCTCATCGGACAATCTTCTAAATGATATATTTCAGAGCTCTTTTCTAATGTTTTTTTAATTAGTTCTATTAAAGAAGATTTTCCAGAACCTACAGGTCCTACCAAATATAAAATTTGTCTTGCTTCTTCTCCACCATGTGCAGCTGAAAAAAAATATTCTATAATTTGTTTAAGAGTTTGGTCTATTCCAAAAAAACTATCTTTCAAAACTTTGTTCTTAAGTTCTTCATAAATTCTTTGATGCGATAATTTATATACTGTGTTATCTTTTTTTAAAATATTTAAATATTCTAAAAAGTTTATTTTCAATTCTTTACTACTATTATTTTGATTTCGTGTGTCTTCTATTAATTTTAAAAAATCCATTGAAGCACCTCCGATACTCTCTTAATAAAATATATAATATTTTATACTAATCTATTCCAACAAAAAATGAGCTAAATAAATTTTTAGCTCATAAGACAATCTTAATTTTAGATTTTTGTTAACTATTTCCATCTCCACCATTTACATATTTACTTGTATTTTCTTCAACTATTCCTTTTCCTCTTTGTATTGCAGCAATTATTTCACTACCTTCACCATAATTATTGTGACTAGTATTTCCAGCTTTATAATTTTCAATGGCTTTTGCAGCCATTTCAATAAATTCTTTTGATGTTTGAGTTGCTCCGGCGATTATTTCTACATCTTCTAAATTTTGTTTGTTAACAAGTTGCTCACTTAAATCAATCATAGCATGTTCAGCATCTGTCCCTGTTTTTTCTTGCATATTGCTATTATATTCTTCATCTTTAGATTTTTTTTCAGCATCACTATTTATATAATCAAAATATACTTCTTGAATTTTATCATTTTCATCAAATGTAAGCCTTAGATGTGGAAAATATCCATACTGATCTTGTGATCCTTCAACTTCTACTACTTGTCCATTTACCATTTCACGCATGTTTTGGACATCTCTTGCAGTCTTGTCACAACCTGTAAGTACGAATATTCCAATTCCCATCATTGCTATATGTTTTTTCATTCAGTATGCCCTTTCTAAATTAATTTAAAAATATTTTTCCACTAATCAATTTAATTATACATTTAGGCTACTAAATTTTCTTTATTGAATCCGTAAATTTTGTATATTTCCCCATCCATGTCAGTTCAACTGTTCCTGTTGGACCATTTCTTTGTTTTGCAATAATAACCTCTCCTACACTTTTCTTATCTGTATCTGGATTATAGTATTCATCTCTATATAAAAACATCACAACATCTGCATCTTGTTCTATAGCTCCTGATTCTCTAAGATCTGACAACATTGGTCTGTGGTCAGCACGTGCTTCACAAGCTCTTGAAAGTTGAGAAAGTGCAATCACTGGAGCATTCATTTCACGTGCTAGAGCTTTTAATGAACGAGATATTTCAGAAATCTCTTGTTGCCTTGATTCTGTTTTACTATTTCCAGACATTAGTTGTAGGTAGTCTATCATAATCAAATCAAGTCCTTTTTCAAGTTTTAATCTTCTGCATTTAGCTCGCATATCCATAACAGAAATACCTGCTGTATCATCTATATAAACATCTGCAGAAGTAATTTTAGGTATAGCATAAGCTATTGCGTCCCAATCTGAAGCCTCTAAAGTCCCTGTTCTAACTTTTTGTGCATCAACATGAGCTTCACTACAAAGCATACGATTTACAAGCTGGTCTTTTGCCATTTCAAGACTAAAAATGGCAACTTTCTTTTTATGTGTAATTGCAGCATGTTGTGCTATGTTTAATGCAAATGCCGTTTTCCCCATAGACGGCCTCGCAGCTATAAGAATCAAATCTGACGGTTGAAGCCCAGAAGTCTTATAGTCTATGTCAGTAAATCCTGTTGATATACCTGTAACTTGTCCTCCCGCTTTATTTGCTAGTTCCATTTTATTTATTGTAGTAACAATTATTTCATTGACATGTGAAAAATCTTCATTCTCGTTATCTTCTGAACCACCCATCCCTAAAGAAGTGGTAAGGGAGGTTATCGTTCACGTTAAGACGCTACTCCTAACGCAGTCTTTCCTTTCGGTTGACATCTTATACTTTCGCATAAGCACAGACTATATCTTCTCCCTCGTCATTACACGTTAGGGGCTACCTACTTCCACTACCAATAGCTTGTAGTGTACGACCCTCAAGAGGTCTAGTCGTTGAAGTTTCTCCTATTCGGAGCTTACCTGCTAGTTGCCCATTATGAAAACACTTAGGATTTAACCATATGTCATTCAACCAATTTTTTCTGCTTTCGCTACATTCACGTTTAGTCTTATTTCATACTTACGTTGTAGTTTGATTGACTTTAGGGGGTTCAAGCAATTCAAGTAGTATATTGGACGGTTCATTATCCGTCGCTACGTACTAGTTTCCCAATACGCTTACCTTGTTTGGCGTATTCATCCCAATTAAAATATTGGGCTTTCTACGCTTTACATTGTAATATATTAGATATTTCTTTTTCGGCAAAAGCCATAATATCTGAAACGTTTTCTGCCGCTTCATAACTTTTTGTGCTTATATTTGATGATGCTTTAATAAGTTTCCTTAATTTTGATTTATCTGCCACAATCTTAATATATTGTTTTACATGCACTGAAGTTGGAGTTTCTATTGCAATTTTACCTAAGTAAGACAGTCCACCACTTTGTTCTAATTGTCCTTTTTCTGCAAGCTTATCTTGTAGTGTTATAATGTCAATTTCAATATTGTTAGAATATAATTCTATCAATGCATTAAAAATTTCCTTATGGCTTTGACGATAAAAATCATCCGCTTTTAAAAGCTCTGAAGCAATAACCACTGCATCAATATCCATAATCATCGATCCTAAAATAGATTGCTCTGCTTCTATATGGTGTGGTGGAATTCGCATATTTTCCAAAATAAAGTTTTCCTATCCTTTCTTCAATATTTTCATTTCGTTATAGTATTGACTAATTTTTTACAGTTTAAACCAATTTTTATGTTTTTGCTCTTATCTGTTAGTTTGATTGTGATATATAAACTTAAACAAACTAAGTATCAGATCTAATAGTGTATTTTCTAAAGTTGTACAATTTTAATATCATATTCTTTTTAGTAGTTTTTTTCCAAAAATTATTATATAATATTGTTAAATTTTGAAGGAGGTGTATGTATATATGTTTAAAGTTGTAATAGCTGATGACGAACGAATTATTCGTATGGGGCTTAAAAGTTTAAACTGGGCAAGTTGTGGAATGGAAGTAGTTGCAGAAGCAAAAAATGGTTTAGAAGCGATTGATATTATTAATTCTATAGAATTTGATATTTTACTTTCTGATATTAAAATGCCTGGAAAAACTGGCATAGAAATTGCAACATACTTAAAAGAAATAAAATCCAATATAAAAGTCATTTTATTAAGTGGATATAGTGAATTTGAATATGCAAAAGATGCTTTATCATTAGGAGTTTGTGATTATATTTTAAAACCTTCAACTCCTGATGAAATATTGCACGCTGTAAAAAAGGCTAGCGCACAAATTTTAAAAGAACGACAAAATAAAGAACATATTGAAGCATTAGAAAAAAAAGTTGAAGATTTTCAAAATATCGTAGGAGCTAAAATCGCAATAAATGATGATAATAATCAAGAAATTAAGAAAATATTGGAATATATATATAGTAATTATGAAAAAGAGATTTCTTTACAAATATTGGCAGATCAATGCCATTTTACAAGTGTATACTTAAGCTCTTATATCAAAAAAAATACAGGTCATACTTTTATTGAAATTCTTACTTCTGTGCGAATGTATCATGCAGCTAAGCTTTTAAAATCCACAAATTTTAAAAATATAGAAATTGCAAATAAAGTAGGTATATTGGATGGTCGATATTTTAGTCAAGTATTTAAAAAATATCATGGTAAAACTCCAAATGAATATAGAAAAGATCGGCGTATAAAAGACTTATCTCTTAAAGATTATTTATTAACTTTAAAGAATAACTAGAGGATGATGCTAACATGAGCAATAGACTTTCTTTTGAAAAAAAATTAATTTTAACAGTAATTTTAACAATCCTTTTACCTATTATTATTACTATTATTTTAATGTATAATATTTGGGAAAATACGCTCTATCAAAAAACAGATGAATATTTAAAATATGTAGCTGACAATATTATAATAAAACTGGATAAATTGATTGCTGATGTTGAAGGAGCTGGCATCTATATTAGTGAGCATGAAATACTTAATGATTATTTGAAAAATGATAACCAAACTAATGCAGACAAAGCTTGTGCGCTCATTAAAAATTATATATCAAATAATGAAATAATAAATGCTGTTTATATTATTGGAGAAAATGTTGAAACTTTAGATATAATAAAAAAATCTGGAGAAACATTTAATAATTTTACTATTATAGAAAGTTATAAAAAGCTTAAAGAAGGCTGGTATATAAAACAATATGTTCCTTTTTATATTAAAAACATAGGAGAAAAAGGAAAAATTATAATAGAAGTCAATGCAGATATTTTTTATCAAAGCTTAAATGAAATACATTATAAGCAAGCTAAAGAAGTTTATTTAGTAAATAATTTAGGTCAACTAATTGCAAGTAAAGAATGGAATACAACAGGGAATATTATTCCTGCTGAATATCACAGTTTTTTAACAAAAGGAAGCTCTGTTTATGAAAATATAATAAGTTCAGAAAACCATATTGTACTTGTAAGCGAGGAGCTTTCAAATGGTTGGAAACTTATTTTTTCAACGCCTAGACTAGAATATTTAAGTGATGTTTTATTTTTTCAATATCAAATGACAGCTTGTATATTAGTAATAGCCGTAGCTGGATTAATCATTATTGTGTATGTTTCTAAACAACTTACAAGACCTCTGAAAGACTTGGCCAATGAAATGAATAAGTTTGGTCAAGGTGATTTAAATAGTCATTTAGAAATTCGCACTCAAGATGAAATAGCAAGTCTTAATCATACATTTAATCAGATGGTAGGAGATATGAAAAAATTAATTGAAAGTGAATATGAGCAAAAAGTTTTAAAGCAAAATGCTGAAATACGTTCTCTACAAATGCAAATTAATCCCCATTTTCTATATAACACACTTGATACAATAAATTGGCTTGCTCGAATGCGTGGAATGGATGATGTTGGAGATATTACTGCATCTCTTGGTCGACTCATGCGATATTCTCTTTCAAAGAAAAAATATGTACAAATAAAGGAAGAAATCCAAAATTTAAAAGATTATGTTGAAATACAAGAAATTAGGTATGGTGATAAAGTATCTGTCATATTTCAAGTTGACAAAGAGCTTAATACTTTCTATATACCAAAACTTTTAATTCAACCTATAGTGGAAAATGCAATAGTTCATGGTATTGAAGGTAAGGTCGATGAAAGTACTGTTTTTGTAAAAGTTGAAAAGTCTGCTCAAGATATTAATATTATCATTGAAGATAATGGAATTGGAATTAGTCCTGAGACACTAGATAAAATTTTATCTAAAGAAGATACTAAAACCTCAGGGCATACTTCAATTGGAATTACTAATGTAAATAAAAGAATTCAAATGGTTTATGGCAAAGAATATGGTATGCATATTGATAGTATTCAAGGCAAAGGTACAAAAATTACTTTGCACATAAAAAAAGTGTCTGACCCGTTGTCAATCTAAAATATATTTAAAAATTAAGTAGGAGCAATCTTTGGTGTTTGCTCCTATAAAATTTCAAATCATACATAGGTGAACTACCACCACTTATAGAAGTGTTGGCTTATTGCGTAAGTCGAACCAATGTTCAGTAATTTAGCAAGCTCTACGGGTCGTCCCGACCCTGAACTATAAACTGATTATATTATATTTAGTCTATCAAGTCAAGAGATTTTAGCAATTCATTACGCCACCTATAGAGGTGTGTGAATTCTTGCTAGTTTTAGTTAAAAATATCTTTATGACTAAAATAATTTCGACATATATTAACATTAAATTAGGCTTATAAATGTAATATTTCTACCTATGCATAGTTATATTTTCAGGAAATTTGTCAATAAAAAATTTAGCATAATTTATTTAGTTGTGGTATAATTAGGAAGAAATATATATAACATTTAGTTATGGAAAATGTATCAATATTTAAATACTCAATGATAAATATTAAAGGGACTTAAAGGAAATATTAAGTTCTAAAAGTAATCTAAAAAAAGGAGGAGCTGCTCGATAAATTATTCACATCTGGTCAATATATTATTTAAATATGTTAATACACAATAATACTAATATATTTAAAATAAAAAATGACTCATAAAAAATTATTCCTGTGGAGAATAGTATTATATAATTTCTAGCTATATTGAAATAGGGAATTTTTGCTTTGAATATTTTATCCATATTTTGAGCAGCACAGACGTATATGGATATAAAAAAAATTAAAGAAAGTGTAGTTATAGTTACTTATGCAATTATATTATATCTGGTATTAACAAATTTAGAGTTAGTACAAGGCACATTTAGCACCGTAATAGCTTTGCTAACTCCTATAACTAGTGGATTTGTCGTGGCCTATATTTTAAAAGGACCATATAACTTTTTTAGAGATGATTTTTTTAAATTATCTATTAATGATAAACCTATAATTAAAAATATTAAATCAGGTAGTGCATTAATTTTGGCATATGCTTTAGTAATTTTTATATTATCTATTTTGACAATTTTAGTGGTACCACAACTTTGGGAAAGTATTCAAAAACTTGCAACAACCGTGCCTCATCAAGTTGAAATTATACTTGCTAAAACAGAAGTATTTATTCTAAATATAGAAAAACTTTTACCTAAAACTATGGACGTAGACGAAAACGTAATTAATGAATTAGAAAAAATATGGATGGATATTGTAAATTTTCTTACAAATATTTTAACTACTGTAATACCCGCTATTTTAAATGGCATAGCAGGCATAACTTCTAGTATTACAAATATGATTTTTGCATTTATTTTTTCTATTTACTTTTTATCTGGAAAAGAAAAGCTTTGTTTTCAATTAAGAAAGATTTTATATGCTTTCTTGCCAACTCCAGTAGTAGAAAGAGTTTTATATATTGCGGAAATTACAAATTATTCTTTTACTAAATTTATAAATGGGCAAGTTGCAGAAGCATTTATTTTAGGTATACTTTGTTTTGTTGGTATGCTCATTTTCCAAATGCCATATGCTGTACTTGTTAGTGTAATTATTGGTACTACAAATATTATTCCAATTTTTGGACCAATTTTTGGCACTATTCCAGCAACATTTATCGTGCTTATGGATAATCCTCAAGAACCTATGATCGCTTTGTGGTTTGTTATATTTATCCTTGTAGTTCAAAGGATTGATGGAGATATAATTTATCCAAGAGTTGTTGGCGATTCTATTGGTTTACCAGGTGTTTTTGTTATGCTTGCTATTATTGTTGGCTCTGGATTATTTGGTTTACCTGGAATGATTATTGGTGTACCATTATCTGCAGTAATATATAGACTTATAAGAGAAGGCACTTATAAACGACTGGTTGAAAAAAAGATAACCCCCCAATAACCACATACCCTAAAAGGGTAGTGGTTTTCTACATTAATTTAAGAAAATATAACTATTTTAGAAGAGGTAACTATAGATGAGAGTAATAAGTGGAAAAATACGCGGAACTAAATTAATAGCTCCAGTTGGTTTAAATACTAGACCTACAACAGATAGAATAAAAGAGACATTATTTAATATAATTAATTTTGATTTACAAAATTGTAATTTTTTGGATTTATTTAGTGGAAGTGGACAAATTGGCATAGAAGCATTAAGTCGTGGGGCAAAAAAAGCTGTCTTTGTTGAACATGACAAAGCAGCATATTTAGTTTTAGAAGAAAATTTATGCAAAACTAGGTTGCAAAATTCTACAAAAACATATAAAATGGATATTACTGAAGCATTAATTAATATTAAATTAAAAAATGAGCAATTTGATATTATATTTATGGATCCACCTTATTATTATGAAGCTCTTGATCAAATTGTTGATTTTATTGTTGAAAAAGATATTCTTATAAAAGGAGGAAAGCTCATAATAGAAAATGCTACAGATGCTACACAGATCACTAAGAATAGTTTGATTTTGGTTAAAGAAAAGATTTATACAACAACTAAACTTAGTATTTTTGAAAGGTGATGACATGAAAATAGCAATTTATCCTGGCAGTTTTGATCCTATAACTATTGGACATATAGATATAATTAAAAGAGCTAGTAAAAAAGTTGATAAGTTAATTGTAGCACTCCTTTATAATACTGAAAAATCTAAAGGATTTTTTAGTATTTCGCAAAGATTGTCAATGCTAAACCTTGCTACTAATGAGTTAGATAACGTAATAGTTACTTCATCCAATGGATTATTAGTTGATTTAATGAAAACAGTAGGAACAAATATAATTATTAAAGGTGTTCGCAATATCAAAGATTTTGAATATGAAAAAGATATGGCTCTTATAAATAATAATTTAGATACAAATATAGAAACTTTCTTTTTATTTGCAAGCCCTAAATATTCTTTTATAAGTTCAACTTTTGTGAGAGAATTATTATATTTTAATAAAGATATAGATAATTATGTTCCAAGTGAAATAGTGAGTTTTATAAAAAAAGCGAGATGATTTAATGGAAAAAGAAAACAGTAAAGTGGCTATTGTTATAAATTCTGTAAATACTTTGCAAAAAATTATTGACCAAGCACCAAATATAATATTCAATTCACATTTTATAAAAGTAGATAAAAATACAATCAAAACAGAAATTGATAAAATTGAAGCACTTATGCCAGAAGCTTTTAAGCAAGCAAATTCTATAATTGAAGATAAAGAACAAATTTTAAATGATGCACAAATTAAAGCTCAAAATATAAAAGAAGAAACAGAAATAGAAATTAAACAAAAAATAGAATCACATCAAATTGTACAAGAAGCCTCTCATTATGCGACTGAAATTATGGATATCGCAAAACAAGAAGCTATAGAAATGCAAGTTATGGGAGTTCGTCATGCTGATGAAAAGCTCCAACGAGTAGAATATAGGCTAAAAGCTTTATTAAATACTATGCATGAAGAAGTTCAAAAGTTTGAAAATTATTTGACGGAAGTTATGAGCATAGTTAGAGAAGAAAGAAATCAAATCAAAGATACTATTAATAAAATTACTGATTAAAAAAATTTGTTATAGTGGCTGTCGCACTAAGTGTGGTAGCTCAAGAAGATAAAACATGATATCACTTATATTCAGCAGTATAAAGCTAGGTAATATTGCAAAAAGGGCATCGCTTAAGATTATTTTTTCCTAAAAGCGATAGTCCATATTTTTATTTTAAAAAATCTGCCAATTTACAACTTAACTTTAATTATTGTGAAAATATTATAAAAAATCATAGAAAATATTATAGAATTAATCGGAGCTATGCCTCCAATAAAATATGCCGCTAGTCCTCCTATTACCCAAGAAAGTATGGCTATTACATTGACTTGTTTTAAATTTGTTTCTTGTAGTTTTGTATATTTCCTCTTATGTATTATAAAATAGTCTGCAATAATTATAGCTCCAATACTTGGCATTAATGTATTTAATAATGTAAGCCATCCCATAAAATTATTATATAATATTATTGCAAATAAAGTACCTATTAGCCCATTTATTATCACGAGCTTATTTTTAGGTAATTTTGTTATATTTGAAAATCCAAGACCAGATGCATATAGAGCATTATCATTTGTAGTCCAAATATTAAGCCCTAATATTATAATTGATGGAATAATTAAACCTTGCATAAACATAACCTCAGAGATATCTGCCTGCCCTGTTGCCATAGCACCAATTGCTCCAAATAAGAACATTAAAGAATTTCCTACTAAAAAAGCAATTATAGTAGATATTACTGCTATTTTTTTGTTTTTTGAAAAACGTATAAAATCAGGGGTTAATGTACCACCACTTATAAATGAAGCAATACATAGACTAATACCACTAGTTATAGTCATTGTACTTTGTGGTTTAATTTTTAATAAATTCTCTACTCCTCCAACATCATCAATGGCTATACCTATTGACCATAAACCTAATATTGTAATTAATGGAACTGCTATCATACTTAATATCATTAAAGACTTAATTCCATAATATGCTGTTGCCGTCATCAGTAATCCTGAAACCATTACTAAAACAATTACTGGTATCCCTGTAACTTTTTCAACTGGAATTGCAAACATAGCAACCCCAACTCCAAACCATCCTACTTGTGTTCCACCCAATAAAATTGATACTAAATATGAACCTTTCTCACCAAATGAATATTTTGACAATAAATGTACTGACAATCCAGTATCACTGGATATATAAGCTAATAAACTTGTATAAATACAAAGAATTAAATTTCCAACTAATACTGATATTATAAAATTCTGAAACTCTAATCCAATTCCTAATGCTCCACCGCTTAACATACTTGCTGAAAAAAATGTAAATCCTATCATAATTGATAGTATTGGCCAAAAGCCTTTTTTTGCGTTACTTGGTACTGGTTCAAACGCAAAATCTTTATCCATAAAATCCTCCTTATTATAAATTAATAGCATACTTAGATTTCATTTTTGTTAAAACAGTATAAAAAATTGCAGAAAAAACCATAGCATTAATAGGAGCTATACCATCAAGAAAATAGGCCATCAATCCACCTGCTCCACAAGAAATTATAGCTATTACATTTACTTTTTCTAAACTTGTTTCTTGTAGTTTTGTATATTTACTCTTATTTATTATAAAATAGTCGGCAATAATTATAGCTCCAATATTTGGTATTGATACATTTAAAAATGTAAGCCACCCCAGAAAATTTTCATATAATACTATTGTAAACAAAGTACCCATTACTCCATTTACTATTACAAATTTATTTTTCAGTGGTTTTCTTATCTTTAAAAAAGCTCGCTCTAAGTTATTGCTATTAATAAACCAAATATTAAAACCTAATAATATAATTACTAGAACCATTAAACTTTGTAAAAAAATAATTTCAAAAATATTGAATTTACCTATTGCCATAGTATCTATCATCCCAAAGAAAAACATTAGAGCAATTGATATTAAAACAGTCGTTATAACATGCCTTAATGATGTTTTTTTGTTGTTTGAATAGCATGTAAAATCTGTGAACAACATAGTAGCGCTTATAAATGTTGCAATACATAAACTGATACCATTTGAGATATTCCCAATTGATTTTAGTTCTATCTGTAATAAATTTGATATTCCCCCAACATCATAAATAGAGATTCCTACCGACCATAAACCTAATATTACAAATAATGGAATTAATATTATTCCTAATATTATTAAGGATTTCATTCTATAATATGATATTATAGTCATTAGCATTCCTGAAATCATTATTAAAGTAATTATGGGTATTCCTGTTATTTTTTCAAGAGGAATTGCAAACATAGCAACCCCAACACTAAACCAACCCACTTGTATAGTACCCAATAAAATTGACACTAAATATGAACCTTTTTCGCCAAATGAATATTTTGACAATAAATAAATTGTTAATCCAGTATGACTTGATATGTAGACTAATAAACTAGTATAAATGTAAAGAATTATATTTCCAACAATTACTGATATTATAAAATCTTTAAACTCTAACTCTATTCCTAATGCTCCTGCGCTTAACATACTTGCCAAAAACAATGTAAATCCTAGTAAAATTATTGATATAGACCCTAAATCTTTTTTATCGTTAGTATACAATAATTTTTGAGTAAAATCTTCGTCCATAGGCTCCTCCATTTTAATTTATTTATACATATATATATTATAATTGTTATAATTATTACATCAATTGGCGTAAAGCCCACTCCTTTAGGGGTAGGATATAAGCCATATTATTTTTGTTTAATTAATGTATTTTGAAAATTTAAAACTTAAAAAAATAGATACAAAAAAGGTAAAGGCATCACAATATAATCATATAGAAAAGGAATATAAGAAAAAGAAATTAAGTGAACGCTTAACACAAATAGAAGGATTAAAAGTACAAAGAGATATGTATAGTGCATTTTTAATAATGAATGTAAATGAAGATTTAGAAAGTATAAATGATAAAAAATGTGAAAATAGATTTGATAAATTTGTAAAATTGCATGATAAAGAAATAAATAGATTAAAGTTAAATAAAAATCTATCAAGTATGGGAATATAAATTATAAAAACGTCTTGAAACGGGCGTAAGACTATCACTAATTAGTTCATAGGAACTATTGATAGTGATAGTATTAGGGAAACTATATTAGTGTATATTGACTTTAGAGTCATATAAGAAAATTAGTTAGTACTTAAGAACTCCACTCCTTTAGGTGTGGGAGTTTCAGTATAAGATGAATCTTCTATTATTAGTACTTATATCGTTTACCTGTTTTTC
>LJHE01000005.1 GCA_001983555.1 Candidatus Epulonipiscioides gigas | reverse complement strand
CAACGATACCCCGGCGCTAGAAGCAGCCCATGCTAACATATATATAGGAAAGATTAGCTGGTATAATCCCATCCCTTCTGCGCCCATTATTTGGGATAAGAATATTCTAAATATAAATCCGAGTATCCTTGTTATGAAGCTTGCGCCGGTAAGGATTAGAGTACCTATTAATAACTTTTTTTTGCTCATTTGAAAATCTCCTCTCTTTTTTCTACTTTTGTTTATCTTTTTTTGTTCTATTCTATTAGTATGAGGCTTGTCCGAAAATTATGTATTAATAGCGAAAAAAAGTGCGAAGGTCATATTCATTTCTTAAGTTCCCGGCTATGCCTTCTAGGGGACGGAAGACTAAGGTCAAGTACACACAAAAAAAGATGCTCTCACTTAGCAGCATCTTTAAACTTTTTTCTTCTTATCTTACTTCTTCCCCTCTAACTCCGGATCCGGTATATTAAAATTTAAATCTGGTATTACATTATTTTCTTTTCTTACTTTTCTTTCTGTATATGTATCTATTACCGCATCATTCATCGGCTGCGCTTTAGTATCTACTCCTAAAATTCTATATATCACATCCGATATCGCTTTTTTTACTACATCCTCCTCCGGTACATCGTCTATATCGAAGTTGTCCAGCAGTCCTGTTGATATTAGTTCATCCATAGGATCAAATTTTCTTAATTCTCTTTCTCTATTCATCGCCGAACTCATACTTGTATCCGTCTTTGGCGCAAAAGTACAATCCATTGCTTTAGCAAAGTTTATTGCGGCCTTACTTTTCATGGCCGATCTATAATTATCATCTAAAGTAGGATTTATGCCCGAATCAGATTTCTTAGCTGAATTAAAATTTTCAACCAAACTAGATTCCATATCAGAATTAGAACTTCCGACCGACCTATATTTCACATCAGAATTAGAATTTCCGGCCGACCTAGATTCCATATCAGAATTAGAACTTCCGGCCGACCTCGATTTCATATCAGAATTATAATTTCCGGCCGACCTAGATTTCATATCAGAATTAGCACTTCCGGCCGACCTCGATTTCATATCAGAATTAGAACTTCCGGCCGACCTATATTTCATATCAGAATTAGCACTTCCGGCCGACCTATATTTCACATCAGAATTAGAACTTCCGGCCGACCTAGATTCCATATCTAAATTAGAATTTCTGGCCAACCTAGATTTCATATCAGAATTAGAACTTCCGGCCAACCTAGATTCCATATCGGAATTAGAATTTCCGGCCAACCTAGAATTATCATCTAAATTAAAATTTATGCCCCTATCAGATTTTTTAGCTTTTCCAAAATGCCTCGCCGCTGTCTCTCTTAAGCTCTCTTTCGCATTTATGGCCACAGTCGCTCTTATGCTCCTTCTCTCATTTATCTCTACACTTGTATTCTCGGCCACCCTACAAGTAACCGCCAATTCATCATTGCTTATTAAGTTATCAGGGGGATTTATAATATTGTACCCAGAGTTATCGTAAGTCACTGTCACTTCATCCTTTATGCTTTGCAATTCATCTATAATCTGATTATAGGCACATTCCGGCCCCATCCCATAGTCTATCGTAGCAAGGCTTTCTTGTTCGGTCGCCCCATAATCGGCCTCTATCGAAGAAACGAACTCTAGTTCTATTTCTTCATTATACGCTATCTCCATTTCTATGGATCCTACTTCTTCCGTTATTAGTGTGTGCCCATCTGATTCTGCTAAACTCCCGTAAGTATTCTCATAAAAATTCATAAAAATTTTCCCCCTGTATTTTATCTATTCTTGCGGTATATCATACCCACCTAATATAAAATGATTATTATCTCCAAAATTGTGTCTTATTTCTTCTTTATCAAAATTAACAACTTCAAAATCGAAATCGTTGTCTAAATCGTACTCGAATTCGTCCTCATTCTCGAAATCGTTGTCTAAATCATACTCAAACTCGTCCTCATTCTCGAAAGCGTTATCTAAATCGTTCTCTAAATTGTTCTCGAAAGCGTTATCTAAATCGTTCTCGACGGTGTCCCAAAGATCCAAGTCAATCTCTTCCTCTATATAGTCATCTCCGGATTCAAATGCTTCTATTTTCGTTACCAAACTTTCTTCCTCTATATATTCTTCTTGGGCCAGATCTGGGTCTGTGAAATCCAAGTTTATCAATTGTGCTTCAAATTCTTCGTCGTAGCTATCGTTATGCTCCGGCCATTCGTTTTCTTCTAGCTCCAGTTCATAGGTTGATAAATTCGATTCCTCGGAATTATTTAACCCCCATATTGACCAATTTGGATCATAATCCAGAATTGTATTTTCTTCTGAAATTGCTACTGAATTTCTGGTTACTGTCTCTAATAGATCTTTACTATCAAATTTTTGTGTTACATTTCTATAGTATTGATAATTTTTATGCGTTACATATACTTGAATTTGAATTATTTCATCTTTTATATCCGGTATTGTGTATTGCGTGCTATCTGTAACATCATATATATATATTTTATCCTTTTCTAATGTTAATGTTAATGGTGATGTTGGTATTGCTGGTTGTGTTGGTGGTAATCCATCCGAACCATACTCCAAACCTATAGTCTGTTGATCGGCTAATACAATCGGTTCATCTTGATATGCAATATATATATTGCTATAGGTATCATCAAATTTCGCAAGATTGCTATACAATCCATCAGCCTCTATTGTAATATAGCCGTCGTCATCAAGAATTATTTTTGGTGCCGGCAAAGTCAGTTCTTCCTCTGTAAAAATTTCTTCCGTCATCGTCGGAATACCTGAAATATATTTATCATTTATTGGTACACCATCATCTATATCCAGATATTCTCCATAATAAATAGCTACGAGTTTTTGATCTGGCACATAATCTATCGGTAACATATCTTTTCGAAGTGTTAATCGATCTTCATATTTTTCTAATTTCCCATCTTTGGCTGTATTTCTTGAGGCACTCGCTTCTGTTACATAATATTTAATTATAGGATCAGTTGATCCACTTACAGACTCATATGATTCAGGAACAGAATCATATTCTACTTCTATTAAGATTGTTCCCATATAATTAAAAGGAGTCACAAAAGTTCCAGTAGTTTCAGATTTATTCAGCGTACTTATTGGAGCAGATAATTTTTTTACCTCATGTATATATTGTGGGTTTATATTATCTATTGGTTTTGCAATAACATATAAACATTCTCCTGGCTCTAAATCGGTCAACGTAAAAGAATCTAATCCACCTTTCGGAAATGGCTTATGATTAGGTAGCTTGTCAGTATAGTAATAGAACTCATAACCTGTATTTACTTTTTGACCTGTTAGAATAGTTGGAATTCCTGTGTCATTTTGTTTGTATAAATCCATTGTTGTATTTATAGTTATCAATCCTGTTTCATCTACTAAAGCCATATTTGTTACTTTAGTTGATTCCGTTTGTTGAATTTTCTCTGTTCTTCCTATAGATTGTTGATAGTAAGTCGTTATTATTCCATCTTCATCTGGTTCAGAATTTAAGTATACTATAATAGATGGATGTTCCGTCGCATCATCTTGCAATTCTAAATATGGTATTTGAGCATAAAATATATTTGTCTCTTTACCTGGTCCCGGAACTAATTCTCCCTTATATCCATCCCATTGTACCGATGTCGAATCCCAGGTTAACTTAACTTCATCTGGATTTACATTTCGATCTAATGTTACTTTAAGTAAATAATCTTTGAATACATCCATTACTTCTGTATCTTGTGGCACAAATTTAACTTCCTCTATTTCAATTTTATCTACAATCAAATTTTTTGTAATTGTTATATATGGAGTTGTTCCACTATAAAGCTTCGTACTATCATCTGGATTTATTGGCCAAATTTGTACTGGAAATTCCGTTGGAAGATTTTGAATACTTGCTCTAGGATCAAGTGTACTAGGATCATTATCTGTATCTGGCCAATATAAGTTTAACCATGCTTTAGGTAATGTAGAAAATTTATGCCATCCTTTATTCGGTAGTGTTTCTGAATCATAATATAATGTTGGGTCTAATGACTTAGTATCAGCTTTTTCTCCTGCTGATACATATCGATATGCTATGTATTTTGAAACATCATAATTTTGAACAGTCACATCTCCTGTTTCCGGATCATATTTAAATTCCGCTTCGGGAGCCATTTTGGCCGGTTCACTCGTTGTTGTTCTAGAAACTTTTGTATTATCAGTTGAAGTAAATATTATGGATATTTTATCACCTTCAGCGAGATCTAACTCAGACATGTTTAATGTTATTTTGTCCTTAATATCGTTTGGTATTTCCATTTTTATTGGTATACCATCATTTTTTCTATATTCTACTGTATAATATTTATTCACTTTTGCACCATTGTGTATACTATGACTTATTTCCATTAGATTCGAATCTTCTATATTCGAATCTTCAGTATTTGGATTAAAACCAAATGTGAAACTTGGTTTTTCTGGTATCAAAAAATCAATAGTTTGTGATGTTCCATCCTTTTCTAATTGATCATTGGATACAACAATAGTTGTCGTGTTATTGTAAATAAAAGCGTCAGGATTAATTGATTGAACATTATCCAATGTCTTTTTCAATTCTGTAATTGGCACTTGAAGTTTTATCCCTATTTTCGTACCCTTATCATCGTAAGCATCCATCCATGTTTGTGTTAATTTATTAATGTTGGTGTTGGCACTGTCTGGTGTAATTTCATTTGTACTGCCAGTAACAGGTTTAGTATTCTCATCATATTTTCCTTTAAATATTTGTACCTTAAGATCTTCTATTTCACCATACGTATCCAATTCAGCATCGGGAATTATAATTTCTACAGAATCTGTTTCTTCAATAAAAATTGCTTCTGGCATCGGTATGCCGGTTGTTCCTTGATCCTTAGTTGGTAGTATATCGTAAATATTAACTAATACATTTTGATCTGTTGAAAAACTTAGCCAATTATTGGTTTCTAAGTTAACTGAAATATTAATTTCGTCATCGCTACCTGTTGTATCTTTATCTCCCCGTCCAGCTAATCCAGCATAAAAACCTTTATCAGCTAATTCTTTTGCAGTCACTGTTCCTTTGGCCGTTACAAGTTCAAGACCTTCTGATGACAATCTAGTTACAGAGTCTTCTACAAAATAAATTTGACCTTCTAGTGTTTTTGTTTTCTTATCTATAGTACCAGTCCAACTATATTTAGCAACTAAATTATCTATCAAATGTTTTGGAACATCTTTCACATAAATATCTAAGTCTTTTTTAGTTGGCTTTTCAATCGGTTCTATAGCTAATAGGACAGTTGCTTCTGTTTTTGTTTCAGATGGAATATTAAACCAATCTTCTTTCCCCTGTTCAACAGCCGATGCGACAACTCTATCACCCGGCTCCAAGTCCAGATATGCTATATAGACTCCACCGATTGTATATTGCTCGTATTCTTCATCCGGTTTAGTAGGCCCCACAACTTTATATTTTATGTCATATTTTGCATTCGGGTCTACACTTTCTATTATCATTCGGCCTGTTGGTTTACCTTCTGCGTCTTTTTCTCCGTCTAATGTAACTTCCGCTGTCGATTTCGTTAACTTTTTCCTCAATATATCCGTTCCTTCTTGATCAGCTAATCCATGATATAACGTAGCTGTTACGCTCAACGTTTTTTCTGCATCTAAATTTAACTCACTTCTCGGAAATCTTATTATGGCCGTACCTTCTTCTTCCGTGCTTTTTGTGATCTCGGCCGTTACACCTGTATTATTTCCAAAAGTATTTAAGGCCGTATAAACTTCTCCTCCTACTTGCTGAACATCTATTTTCATGTTCGGATGTAAATATCCTTGGCTATCATACGCATTGCTCAATTCTATCGTCACTATTTCATCATCCGTATTTATTTTCGGCCATGCCAAATTTAATCCTGTCGGTTTTAATGTCGGATTGTTTTGATCATCTTCCGGTAATTGAGTTATAGAATCAATATCTATGAGTCCTGTGCTTTGCGTAAAATGCTCCACATCTCTCACCGGATCCACGTGATAATCTATATTTATTATTAAACTTTCTACTAGCCTAATATCTTCATACGGAATCAAGGCCATAATCTCATCTTCATTAAATGATTCCCATTCTAAATGTTGTTGGATCACTGCTCTGCCTAGTTGATAGGATATATCCGCAAAAATAGTTACTCCATCTATTAATACGTGTTCTTCCTCGTTCCATATGTCCACTAACTGACCATTATGTTCGATCTTTTTCTTTGCTACTATCGCTAGCCCACTTTCTGTAGCTAATCCACCGTCCCCGGTCCATCCTACTCGAATGTTTGAAAAATCACTCACAGCCTCTGTTTCTTGTACTTGCATCGCTGTCCACCATTGGCCATCATGATCGAAACTTATTACTATCACTTCATTTTCCGTTACCGCTAACTCTTCTAACTCGGATCCCGAAATCCTCGCTACTCCTGTTACCGGATTTATGGCCACTTCTTTTAATGGTGTCGTCACTTCTGATTCGGAAGCATTTTTATTTCGCTTATTAAAATATAACTTAGATTGATCACTCCAACTTCCTGTGGCTAACTTTATTGTTAACCCTCCTCCTTCCGGTATAATTTCAAATTGCTTCGTCGCTCTGCCCATTGGAGTCGTCCTAGAACTCATCTGCATGATGAACTCTCGCATTGTAAATGTATCACTTCCTATTTTCTTGTCCCCTGCATTATATAATTCTATCGTAAATATGTTTTCGCTTCCTATCAACGCTAATACATCCATCGCTCCAAATGTTATTTTCGCCGTATTTGTTCCTTCTATTTGTTCTACTTTTAACCCATCTTTTCCATTTGTAAGACTTGTCGTAATCTCTTTTGTATTCTTGCTTCCATCGTTAAATGTTTTTTCTAGTTTTATTTTTAATCCTGGTATAAGTTGGCCGTTTTGATATGCTCCGTTTATTTTTATTACTCCCGTTTGCTCCGTAAACTCATCTACATACCAATGAATGTCTATCTGATCTTCAGCCGGCTCTCCTGTTGTGTCTTTAATCTTTGAACTTTTTGATACAACCCTCCAATTATTCTCATCATTCAACACTATTTCTATATTAAATTTATTTTCTATTTCTGATTCTGCTAACGTATATACCAAGTTTTCGTCTTCTAATTGCCAAATTCCTTCTGTTATATCTGCTATCTTTATTTCGTTAGTATTTTTGCTTTCTGTGTAATACATTTTCATTTTAATATTATCTTTAAGCATCACATATCTTGTCGATGCCTTCCAAATATCCGCAGATTTTGGTACAAAAATTTGAACTTTTCCTGATTCTGTTAAACTTACGTTTATGTCCTTTACTAAAGGTGGATCAATTTCTCGACTTATATACAACGAGATATCATTCCCTGTTACTAGATCTTTAGTAAAAATTTCTATTAGATCATGTTCGCTAGGCTGTAGTTTTTCTGTAATCTCATCTGCAGTTAAAAGTCTATATCCATCTACATCTGCAATACCTGTTATTTTAAAGAATGGAGTCGAGGTGTCTTTTTTTCTATAATATAATTCAGCACCTTCCGGTAAATTAATTACCTTGAATTTTATTCCGGCCTCATTTTCTATAACATCATCTGGATCTACCTTTGGTCCATCCGGATCCGGCTCTGCTGTTCCAGAATCGTTACTCGGGTCTGTAATCTTATTACTACTTTTTATAGCCGTCATCCAGTTGTCTGTATCATTTAACTTTATTTGTATATTAAATTTATCTTTTACTTTTGCTTTCGGTAACGTATATACCCTATTGTCACCTTCTAATATCCAACTACTTCCTATTATATCCGCTGTTTTGATTACTGTAGCATTTTCACTTGATGTATAATGCATTTTCATTTTAAACTCATCTTTAAGCGTCACAGATCTCGCCGAAGGATTCTTCCATATGTCCGCTGTCTTTGGTATGCTTATTTTTACATCGCCATTCTCATCTACTGTTATTTTCGGATCTCCCGTAAATAATTTTTCCACTTCTTTTGATTCATACAGTACTTTATCTGGCTTACCATCTCCGTCTTCGTCTATCACTACTTCGATTTTGTCTCCTGCTTCCAACTCTAAATTTTCTAAGGCGGCCGAATTTAAGTCTACAGATCCGTCAGTAGTTTCTATCTTAGTTAATTCATCCGATCCTTCTTTCCTATAATATAATGTAGAGTCTTTTGGTAAATTATCAACTTCTAATTTTATTCCATCCTTACTTTCGTCTATACTCTCTTTATCTACACTCGGTGCATTTGGATCCGGATTTTCTGTATCAGAATCGTCGGTTGAATTTATTGTATTTGATATGACTGGTACCGTTAGCCAGTTGTCTTCTTCAATAGTAACTTGAATATTAAATTTGTCTGTCGTATTCTCAGAGATATCACAAATCATATTAGTCTTAGTATCATCCAGAGTCCATTGACTCTTTAATAAATCTTTATTATCATCTAACAACTCTTCTTCATCTGTCCAGGACATGTTCATCTTAATGTCATCTTTAAGCCCTACAAATTCTGAATCTACAGATCTTACTGGTTGATCCCAAATATCCGCATCCGCTGGTATAGAAATTTGCATTTTACCACTTTTGTCGTCTACTTTTAATACGATATCTCCTGTAAATAATTTTTTCACTTCTTCTGAAGAATACAGTATATCTTCTATACGATCATCAGTCGCATTATATGTGAAGATTTCTATAACATCTCCTGCTTCTAATTTTAAGTTCTCTTTTAATTCTTTGAATCCTAAAAATACTTTTCCGCTCTTATTTATCTGATGCCACTCTTCCTCTGGAGAATATCTCTTTCTATAATATAGATCATACTCAATGTACTTATTATTGTTCAAATTCTTAATCATAAATTCTATGCCTGTATCATCTGCTATTACCTCTCCAGATATACTTGGTTTTGTTATAGGCGCTTCATTTAAAATTACTTCTGTTACATTTGGCCTATTTAACCAATTCTTAGTATCTTTTATTTCGAATATAAATTTGTTTATCTCCTTGATGTTTATATCATCAAGATTGATAGTCTTGTAAATAGTAGTACTCTTTTTAAATAATTCTGAAAAATCTTTCAATGTGTCGTCCTCTGTATTCTCTAATAGACTACTTATAGATAAAGGTTCTATTTTCTTATCATCCCGAGTTATTTCTACTCCATCTACAAAGTCTCCACTATGCCAAACAGTCAAAGTCTTTTCAGGGTCTTTATTTTTTACTATTTTTTCTAACATAATTAATAATTCATCTTTTTGTGAATTAAAGTATACTTGAATTTCTGGAAATAACAGTGTAAATCCAACTTTTTGCTCTTCTCCATCCAGTACATACCAATGTGAACTTTTGATTTTTGCATAAATATCTTCGGCTGTATTCCAATCTTCTTCTTTTTCCGTAGGTACTCTTACTTCAGTATCAATGTTCTTTGTAGCTTCAAATTCAGTATTTGGATTCTCACCTAATCTAAATACAGCGCCAAGATCTCCATAAGTATCAATATCATTGTTTGTACTATCTGTAACTTCTATTCTGAATCCGTCCGGAGTACCAATCGCTTCTCCTAAAAGTGTCATGGCTATAATTTCTTGTTCTAATGTATTACTTCCATCTTCGGCTATAATTTGACATCTTGGTGCTTCAACTGTAATTCTTATTGTTTGTCCAGCTTCTAATTCGCCCAATTTGAATGCATCAAAATATAAAGTTGCTGTGTTTGTATTTGTGACTGGGTCTGATTCCTCTTTTTTGTACGATACTTCTTTATCTTTGTATATCGTAGTTCCATCAGATCCAATTTTTTCCACTTTTAGTGTTATATCTTTTCTTAAAATTTCCTGTTCAACGTTAGCGTAAGCATTTTCAATGTCTATAGCAACTTTGTTGGCCACATAACCCCATGATATCGGCAAGATTTCTTCTATCGGTCCATCGATGGCTATCGAAGCATCAGATGGTTTATTTAACCAATTATTATCATCTATAATCACTTGAATATTTTTTGTATTAGCTAAATCTAGTATATCTTTTGTTATTATAGCAGTGTAGTCATCTCCTCGTGATGCTGGTGTCCAATCTAGATCTGTTAGCTTAATAGTTTTTGTTATTGGAATTGGATCTAGATCTGGCTCCTGACCAGTGGATGTATCTGAATCCTCCTCTGTTTTATCAGAATATTCATACGTTATTGTTAAGGTAGCCTCTGGTTTAAAATCCGATTTATCTACTGTAATTTGTACTTCACCATCTATTAAAGATAATCTTGGTTTTTCGAATTGTGTAATAGTAGCGATGTTATCAATCAACGTTGGTAAAGTATTCCATCTAGGATGATAAATACGAGCGTTAATTATACCTGAAGTTACATTGTCCCAAGGTTTAAAAATTTCATTATCCTCTGTTATCATATTCCAAAGTCCAAAGCGTTTAAATATTTCATAGTTCTCTATTAGTTCATCCGGATTAGACGCTATTAGCTCGCCTATTGTAGCCTTTATTTCTGGTTGCGAATTATCGGCCAAACTAAATTTTACAGAAAATTCTTCGTCTTCGATCTTATCAAGTGTGGCCCGCTCATCAAATAGAATTGCACTTGACTCAGCGGATCCTTGTAGTTTAAATTTAAGTACTTCATTAGTAGTATTTTCTAGATCTACTTCGATACTAGGTGCTTGAAAAATTTCTTCGAGTAATATAGAAACCGGTTGTTCCTTCCCAGTTTCTTTTAGCATCACAACAATAACATTTCCATTTTCGAATTCGTCTTCGTCACCCGGAATAGCATCTAGTAAGTCGCCTTTTGTGAAAGTTGCGATCGCTGTGGTAATTACACTTGGATCCTGCGTAATGGTTGCATTGATAGGTAAATTTGTATAAATTCCTTTTGAAATTTCTAGAGTTAAATCTGATTTAAGACCTGGTGTAGTAGTATCATAAGCATTTTCAATCGAGAATTTTATTTCCGTGTCTCGATCATTTTCTGTGCCATCTTCGTCCGGATCAACTATCCACTGCATTGCGTATTCGCTACTCATTGTTATATCTTCAGGTACCATTAGTACGGACTCATAATTTGCTAAATTTAACCAATTATTTTCATCTTCTATCGTTACTTCATATACTAGTGCATTCTCCGGAACTTTTACTACTGCATAAATTGAATCTCCATTTTTAAACTCGTCCGTAATATCATTATTCTTAAGATATATGAAATTTTTAGCCCCTGCTTCTGTGTCTGTGTCATAAGTAATTTTAATTGTCTCTTTTAATTCTCCATTATCATTTTTTAGTAAAATATTCTCTTGACTGAGTTTTATTAAAACAGTACGATCATTAAAACTTAATATGTCAATTTGTGGTTGATTAAATTGTTTAATAGTCTCCAGTTCATCTATTTCAGTAGAAATTATATTCCAAGTTTTTCCACTTATATTCGCACTTAAATTATCTCCTAGATCTCTACTAGAAGTCCATTCCTCCGGAATATCATCAAAAACAAATTTTCCCTGCGAATTTATGCTAGCCGTTCGAGTTTCGGCCGAATCTTTAAAGCTCAGCTCCGCTGTAAGTTCCAGATCAACTACATTCTG
>LJHE01000004.1 GCA_001983555.1 Candidatus Epulonipiscioides gigas | reverse complement strand
TGATTGAAAACAGATCGACTAATACATCAAATGATGGACGCAGGGAGGGGGTCGTCCAGTGTGGGGCGGGGGGGTCTGGTGCTTCGCACAGTGATGCTAATGCTGGCCGTGACACTGTTGAAGGGAATCAAATATTGGTCAGAGAAATTCCAGCTTTTAATGCCGTTGAGCTACGTCAGCGGGTGGATTTCAGAGACATTGATCTCAGAAATCCTGGGGAGGTGCCAAATAGAATTAGAGAAAGATTATCTGGTGTGATTGAACATGCGCTGCTGGATTCCCAGCCTGGCAGTGTTCTGAATGTTGTTCTAAGAGGTCCATCTCTAGCCAGCGACGTTCAAGTTGTCCTGAGAGCTGACAATCAATACAACACAGATTTATTTTTGGAAGAAATTTCACAAGTTTTACAGAGCAATGACACATCTGTCACAGATGACGAATTGGAGTTCCTTGTCAGTGTCGCGCGGAGTCAAAGCGGTGGCGCACGTCTTAGACTAGGTCATGTGTCCTATGATGAAATTTTATCCAAAAAAGCCCACTTTCTGTATAACCCCCAAAACAGTGGAAACAACAACAATTTGTGCTTCTGTCTGTGTCTTGCACATTCTGCTAAAGCTACCATGACCGCTGATGAAAAATTAGCTTATGCCAGAAAACTTAACAGCAGTCTGGGGTACAATGATATGTACAAAGTTTCCTTTTCTGATATCACCAAATTTGAAAAACATCTGGATGTCAAGATTATTGTTTTCTATCATGCCTCCGGCCTTAAACGACTTCAGTGTTTCAAAACACACGAAGACTTTCACCCCAAAACAATCTGGATGTATCTGCATAATGAGCACTATTATTTGATAGAAAATCAGACCGGATTTTTTGGCGGCTCTTATGTCTGTCAGTACTGTTATTGCACGTATGAAACTCCATTAGTACATAACTGTAAAATGCGATGCAATGTATGTTTTACTTTATGTGACAACCAGTCCGGCGAGAGCATTAAATGCCCCGACTGCAAACGCATTTGCAAGTCAAAGACCTGTTTTGATCGACACAAGGTAAAAGAGGTCAAACATAAAATAATTCCGTGTGACAGATTGAAATATTGTGAGTCTTGTTCTAAAACTTATTCTAAAGGAAAAAAGGCTCACCGGTGCGTGCCTCCAAAATGCATGCATTGTGGTGAAAAAACTTTGAGTGGGGGTGGGGCTCCGCACCAGTGTTTCATTCAGCCTGTCAAAAAAGAAGACCCGCAGACTCGTTACATTTTCTTTGATTTTGAAACGCGGTATCATGATGGCAAGCACGAGGCCAATTTTGTGTGTGCAATGGACATGGACGGAGCCAAGTTTTGTTTTAATACTTCAAACTGTGTGAGGGCGTTTGTCAGCCATTACAGGCGACCGAAATACCGCAATTACACATTTATTGCACATAATGCGTCTGGTTTTGATAATTACATCCTGCTGGAGTATTTTGTCAAACAGGGGATTACACCGAGCTTGACTATGCGCGGTAGTCGTGTCATTCTGATGTATGACAGAGTATACTGTCAGCGTTGGATCGATTCATTCAGTTTTTTGCCCATGCGTCTGTCAAAAACACCTACCGCCATGGGTTTTGAGGATATGGAGAAAGGATATTTTCCCCACCGTTTTAACAAGAGGGAAAATGAATATTATGTCGGAGCCTACCCCGAGCCATCCTGCTATGGATATGACTCTATGTGTGACAGTGAGAAAAAGAAGTTTCTGAGCTGGTATGACACAGTCCGTGGGGAAATCTTTGATTTTCAGGCTGAGATTCGCCGTTATTGTGTTAATGACGTTGCAGTTTTGCGCAAAGCGTGCATGATGTACAGAGATGCTTTTCTCACATGCACGCAGCTCGACCCATTCGCTTTCACCACGCTGGCCTCTAGCTGTATGGGTGTTTTTAAAACACTTTTTCTGCCAAGAGACACTCTGGCGCTAATGTATGAGGGGGCTTACCTTGAACAGAACAAGACTTTTTCACATGTTTCCCTGCAGTGGCTCCAGTTCACAGCACAAGTGAAAAAAATCGAGGTCCGACACGCCCTCAATTATGGTGAACAGCAGTTTGGTGTGTTTTTCGTGGACGGATACGACGCATTGACACACACCTGCTACGAATTTGCAGGGTGTTTTTTTCACGGATGTGTCAAATGTCATGTTCAGTCAGATCTGAATCCTGTTACAAAAGTTCCCTTCAGCATGTTGTATCATCAGTTTATGGACAAAGTGGCTTCCCTGAAAAGACTCCACGGTCTTCAGGTGGTTGTCATGTGGGAGTGTGAATGGGCGGAGCTCTCAAAGTCCGATCCCGCTGTTCAGGCTTTCCTGGCCACCTACAAAAAACCTGAGCGGCTTAACCCCAGAAATGCTCTCTTTGGCGGGCGCACAAATGCCATGAAACTTTACCACCGGGTCGAGAACGGTGAAAAGATCAGGTACTATGATTTTACCAGTTTGTACCCCACAGTTCAGGCCAAAAAACAGTACCCGATTGGACACCCTCAGATCATCTTTAGGGATTTTGATTCCATAGATAATTATTTCGGTTTTGTAAAGTGCACTGTGCTCCCGCCCAGGCGTTTGTATCACCCTGTTCTGCCCTACAGGTGTCATGACAAGCTCATGTTCCCGCTGTGCAGCAGCTGTGCTGAGGAGTTGAATCAAACGAGCGACTGCGCACACAGTGATAGAGAAAGACAGCTGTCAGGTGTGTGGGTCTCGTTTGAGCTTCAGAAAGCGGTTGAGAAGGGGTATAAAATCCTGTCAATGGAGGAAGTCTGGCATTTTCCCAACAAATCTGATTCACTGTTCAGGGATTATGTCAAGACATTTCTGAAATGTAAACAAGAGGCCTCGGGCTTCCCGGGACACATCAAAACACACACACACACACACACACACACACACATGCACGCGCACGAGGACGCCCACGCACGCGCATTTTCACGTGCACGCGCGACAATATCCTTTTTATACTACTCACATAAATAACAGTTAGAGCTAAAGTTCCTTAAAGACAGTTGAGGAACGTAATAAAAACCTAACTTGTTGAAATGACTTGTAGAAATGTGTCCAGGTGAACAATGAACAATCAGCTCAAGGTTTTGTACAGATTTATAAAAATGAACAAGAAAACCTGAACAAAAACATAACTGATAAATGTTCATGAACAGTTCTTTAAATGCAACGCGGTGAGTTTAAGGCCTACAGATTTGTAAAAAGACATGAACAACAAGCCCTCTACATTTGTAGAAATGTGTACAGGTGAACAATAAATCAGGTCAAGGTTTTGCAAAGATTTGTAAAAATGAACACGAAAACCTAAACCATAACATAAAATAGATTGAAAGACCTATTAATGTAAAGATGAACAAGAAACTACTAATGTAAATTTAACATCTGTGGTTAGATCCAGACAGAGCCTTTGAGAGAGACTGTGCATCTTTATCAACACATCTGCTACGATGCTTTTGTTAGCCTAAATGCTCTGATGCTAAGTCAGTACTGTTTACTTTGGCTACAACTGGATGATTAACACTTAATTTTCAGGCTGTCAGTTGAAACAAACACTTGCAAACCTCTGCACCTGTTTTAGTGCGGACATGTGATTGGCTCATTAGATTGTTGGTTAAGCAAATGATTGGTTCACATGGGGAGAGGCAGGATATGTTCGTATAAGTGGCATCTTCAGTGTTTAAATACCCCCCATAGATTCCCACTCAGGGTTCTTTAAGTGGTCTGTCTCTTATTACAAAAGCCTCTGATGTAACTGAGTTCATTCATTCAAGTAATGCACTTTGGTATAAAGTTAAAGACCTTTTGCCTCTCTCTTGAGTATTTATATTTCTATATCTATTTCTATCTCTATTTTATTTCTATTTTATTTCTAATAAATAATAATAATAATAATTAATAGCACATAATATAAGCCAATATTAAACTGTGTATTACATGTTATACCATACATAAAGTTGTTTAAATGAGCTCCACTTTTACATGATGCTACATTTAAGTTCTAGAAACACTGGAAAGTTCAATGCAGGACGTTATTGTAACAGAGTATTTCTTAACCGTAGTATTAACTTACTACTTGAATAAAAGATCACCAGGATATTTGAAAAGAGTTTTTGAGACTGAGAATATGTACTAAATGGTCCCTTTGTTGGTGTGTTTTTATGTGAAAAAAAAAAATCATGCTAGCTGCTATGTGAGTTTGTAGTTGAGCTTTGATATAAATGCTTACATCACAGTGACAATGCTAACATACTGATGTTATGCAGGTATGATGTTGAACCATAGAGAAGATTTGAACACAGGGGTAAACAAACCAGTTAACTTATTATTCAGTGAAGAAGTGAGTAGATGAACGGACCATTTTTCTGTACAATACTCAAGGAAATCAACATATTGCCATGCTGAGAGTTGCTTAGAATAAGAAAGAGAGAGTCTGCAAGTTCCCCGAAATCATAAAAACATCAAATCAGGCATTTTGTAGCCTTCAGTGGGTTCCTGTTTAAAGAAACCAGATAAACAGGTACTGATTGCAGATGTATGATGCTAAAAGTCATAAAATATTATATTTGTGGTTAATATTGGGAAAGAAACACGTGTCTATCACTGGTGGGATGTAACTAAGGACATTCACTCAAGTGTTGTGTTCAGGTACTTTATGTGGTGAGGGGAAGATGGAGAGAGGTAGGTAGGTACAGGTTGGGGTTAGGACATAAGGGAAGAATAGAGAAGCCAGACAACGCCACCTGGGGAGTTTCACCCCAGGGAATACTGAAAGTACCTTAAATATTGTGTGTTAGGTAGATGTCCATTGCTAAAAGAGGCGTGAGACGTGTAATCACCATTGAAAGAGAAGTTTTTATTGATAATAAACAATATAATCAAAGCAAAAAGCAGGGGCTGGAGCTGCTGAAAAGGAAGAAGAGGATCATTAATAAACAAGAAATAACCAAAAATAATGGTAGATAAAAATACTTTATTACAAGTTATACTATAAAAGGCCTTGATATATATTCTAAAAAAGGGGATGACAACAATTAAAACTCAGCCCAACATAAGCAAAACTAAAGAAACTACAAAATGGAGCTGAGGCCACTTGGGAGAGGCAGACTACACGGAGGAGTGCCTCGGGGTGCTACCACTACTCACCACCAGTGGGCACAGCAAACACAGCAATCCTTAAACAACAAAATGGTGCAGCCCTTGGTCCCAGTGCAACTACTCACACACAAACGTGAAGGGACCTCACCTCGGGTGCCCAGCCTCTCACCAATACGACCCTTTGCTCCTGAAATAAAGAAAAACTCACAAAGAAAAATAATTCAAACAAAATTACATGTACCCCAGCTAACCAAACAAATGTAAAATAACTCCAAAACACAACTAAAGAAACTTAATAAATGACGATATAACAAAATATGCAAAACTGGGAGAAAAACTAAATCACAAATCAATAATACAATAATTAAAGTACTAAGTAACAGTTAGCCGGGCTCACAATACTTCATTAAACATATAGTGAAGTACCCTACTCACCACCTCAAGGTCTCCAAATACTCTAAGTACTCTAAATACAGCAGGGCAGGAGGGAAGTCACCTGGTACCTGGCCAGCCAACATATTGCACAAAACAATGTAAAACAAATAGTGAAGCAGGTACGCAACAGGGCTATTTTGGCACGTACCTGGAGCAAGCAAACAGACAGCCACAGCGGGGACAGAGGATGAGGCAGGAAAAGGGGAGAGGAAAGGCCAACAGGTGTCTAACATCTCCAGGCCCTGATTAGTAGGTGGGAACAGGGGAGGAGTCAGGCCCAGGCTGCACTTACTCTCCTGCACTTACTGGAGTAGTCCCACTACAATCAGCTTCTCTTAAATATTTCTATTTTATTTTTGCAGATTCAGATTATGAATCCTTAATTGCTTTTTTTGTATGTTTATATATTTTTTTATATTTAACCCCAACAATCTCATAGTATCGGGGTTTATCAGAATCAGAATCAGAATCAGAAATACTTTATTGATCCCCATGGGGAAATTGCCTTTAGTTACAGATGCTCCAGAAGACTCAAAGAAGTAAGAAGTATAAATATATCAATACATCAATAAAATTAAAACATAAGTACTCGCAGCTATCTCTAGACACCAAAAATATAAATATAAATGTAAATGTACATTTGTTCTGTATCTATCTACAAAAAAATTTTAAAAAAATATAGAATATGGCATATTGAGTATTGCACGTTGATGTGGTTATTGCACTGGATTATTGCACAAAAATTTTTTCAAAGTAGTTATTCTGTCCACCTCTCAAAGTCTCAAAGTGAGGAGTTGTACAGACTTAATGTGTAATGTAAACTTTTTACTTTGGTACTCTTACTGTAAATTAATGCTAATGACTTTGCCCTACTAAGTCAAGTTTTGAAGGCAAGACTTACTTGTACAGAGTGTTATTACACTGTGGGATTACTATTTAAGTAAAAAATCTAAGCAAGTTACGTCCTCCACTGCTGGTCATTATAGAAGAAAACAACAGTTTCAGGCATCAGAAAACAAAAAAAGAGTCTCTGTGACTGAGACTCTACTTAATGTTTTCTCTGTTTGTTTTTCTGTAAAAAGTTATGAGCACGCTCTGTTTTAACCGTCATATCAAGAGGAAATCAATATCATGTCTCTAGCTCCCTCTACTGACAGAAGAGTGTAGCACTCCTCATACAGAGACTTGATCAGTCAGTATATCTGTTGCAAAAGCTCTTTAAATCGAGGAGAGTAAAACTCATTTTAACACTTTCATCCTCTATTATACATATAATCCAAAATATTAATGTATAACATTTCTGAATGAATGAATCTGTAAAGTATTAAGTTACTTATGAAATAATTTAAACAAAGATTGAGGCTAAAGTCATGCTAGCTGCTCTGAGTTTGTACCTAGAGATCTGAGCTACATGCTAACATCAGCATGCTAACATTGATTCAAATAATGAGATGCTGCATTAATGGAGATTCTTTGTAAAAAGACTGTAAACACTCGACGTGTCACATAAATGAGATTATTGTTGTCTAATTAGGAAATACGAGGATGACCGAACCACGGAGCTCATTTAAACACAAAGGTCCAAGAGCCAGTTAACTTTTTATTCAATGAGCGAGTAGATGAAGGAACCATTTTCCTGCACAATAATCAAACAAATGAATGCATTTACACTCTGAGAGTAACAGAAAAACAAACAAAGGATCTGTAAGTTTGCTGATGTTATGAATGCATCCTATTTCTAGAAAACATACGGAAATACAGGATTACAAAATATGCACCACTATTTGTAACTTTAAACACTTTTCATGAGTCACAGGTTTAAACTGTGTCACAGGTGAGTGTCTCCAACACATCTACTCATCTGAAGTCTGACCTGCTTTCATAAAACCCTGTTGTACTCAGAAATATTTCATATGAAACTGCTCTAAAACCAAACATCATGATCTGTTAAGAACTCAGACACATCAGGATACAAAACATGAAGAAATAAGTCAAAGAATTAAAATAAATCATCTGAAGCAAATAAGCATAATTGTTTCTTGCTGTTGTGACAGAAAAAGGAAGAAAACATAAAACTCCTCTCCTGTTCACCGATGGCTGAATTCCTCCATCCTGCTCTCACAGAACTGATTTTGAGACTCTTGAACAGGATTGTTCCCACCCAAAACTCTTTAAATAACAACTTTAAAAATTCAAGTAAAATCCTAAATAATAAAAAAAAATAATCCAAACTCATTACTTTTAACCATTAGCGAGCAGAGACTTGGACAATTACTAACAGAGATGTCTGCAAATTTTTTTGTGGCCTTGAGGGCAACTTTGGACATGTTTATGAGCTATTCAATGATGTTTATCAGTGACTCCGTCAGAGCGAACGTCAAGTCTCCTGACTGCATCATCTCAGTTTTTAAGGAAAACATTAAAAACCTTCTTCTTTGGAAGACAAGTCTTCAAAGGATGATACATTTTTCTTTGTATTTCTGTTTCAGTTCGTTTATTTCTTGTTCATGCTTTTTCCTCAGTTCTTCCATTTCTCCTTTCAGACTTTTTACTTTGTGACTTGAGAGGTCTTTCAACAGATCATACTGTTTATCTTTCCACTCTTCAGTCTCGCTCATTTGTCTCTCATGTTTCTGCTTCAGTTCCTGCATTTCCTCCATGTGTTTCTCCACCAGCTTGTCAAAGTCCTCGGTGTATTTCTTTCTAAACTCGTTAAATTCTTCAGCTTGTTTTCTGGCCTCCTCTTCATACTTTTTCTTCATTTCCTCCATTTTTTTCTTATAATTTTCCTCTAATTCTTTTCTCTCCTGCTCCTCTTGTTCTCTCCTCATTCGATCTTCTTCTTTTCTTTTCTTTTCTTGTTTTTCTCTTTCCTGTTCATATTCTTCTTGGAGCTTTTTAAGTCTTCTCTGCTCTTCATGTCGTTTCTGTTCATCCTCTCTGTGTCGTTTCTCCCACCATTCTTTTCTTTCCTTCATCCAGGCCTCTTGTTGCTCTTTCAGCTCTTCTCTACTTTGCTCCAATTCTTTATCAGTGGTTTCCTTTTCCTCTGATTTGGACTTTATTTTTTTCTCCAGAGCTCCAATTTTTTCTTCATATTCATGTTGTTGAAGTTCTTCCTGTCTTTTCTTCTTTCTGTCCTCCTCGTCTCTCTTTTCCTTCTCTTTCCTTCTCTCCTCTCGCTCCTTGTTGATGTTCTCCTCCATTTCTTTAAGATGTTTCTCTCTCAGTTTTCTCTCCAGCTCAGTTTCTTCTCTCTGTTCTTCCATTCTTCTCTTCACTGCTTCCATTTCCTCGTCATGTTTTCTTTGAAGCTCTTCTTTGTCTCTCTGCATTTCTTCTTCTTTCTCCTCCAGGAT
>LJHE01000003.1 GCA_001983555.1 Candidatus Epulonipiscioides gigas | reverse complement strand
TTTCACCTGTTTTTCGTCTCGTGTATATCTCTACTTTATTTTCATATGTCAACATAACTTCACCCTTTATTTCGTCTGGACTTATGGGCTCAGTTCATTTAAGGGGGGAACAGTACCGAAGGTACAAGGGGGGTTTAGGAGGAAGATATACGGGGAGGCTATCAAGCAAACTAAAGCTGGAGCATTACATAAACTTCATATTAGTGTTTAAAGTGGCGCATATTAGTAAAGACCATAGCAATATTATGCTTATCACATATATCTATACTATCTTGGTCACGAATAGAGCCACCTGGTTGAATAATAGCTACAATACCAGCTTTTATAGCTTCGTTAACACAATCGCTAAAAGGGAAAAATGCATCAGATGCAAGTACTGCTCCTTGGGCACCACCCAAAAACTCTTCTGCATGTTCAATAGCATGTTTGGTGGCCCAAATTCTATTAACTTGCCCACCACCAATTCCAATGCTCATTCCGTCTTTTGCAAGAGCTATTGCATTAGATTTTACATGTTTTACAATTTTCCAAGCAAATTTTAGGTCTTCTATCTGTTTCTCTGTTGGAGCAACTTTAGTTACTACTTTAAATTCATCTTCATTGAATAAGCATTGATCTGCTTCTTGAATTATTAATCCACCATCCACTTTTTTCATATCTCGAGCATTTTGATTTTTATAATTTATGTCTGAAAGTTCTAAAACACGCAAATTTTTCTTCTTTTTAAAAACTTTTTTAGCTGCAGCTGTATAAGACGGAGCTATTACAATTTCTAAAAATATTTCATTCATTTTTATAGCAGTTTGCTCATCAATTTCACAATTACAAACTACAATCCCGCCAAAAATTGAAATAGGGTCTGCTTTATAAGCTTTTTCATATGCTTTACAAACTGTATCAGCAGTACCAACTCCACAAGGAGTGGCATGTTTTACCGCCACAACGGTTTTTTCATTAAATTCTCTTAATAATGATAATGCACCGTTTGCATCATTTATATTGTTATAAGAAAGCTCTTTGCCATTTATTTGTACTGCTTGTGCTAAAGTGCCTTTTGTATAACCAACTTCTCTATAAAAAGCAGCATTTTGGTGAGGATTTTCTCCATATCTCATATCTTGTACTTTTTCAAAAGTTAAAGTAAGTTTTTCTGGAAAATTTTCTTTTTGTAATAAGTGTTCACCCAAATATCTTGCAATCATTGCATCATAATTTGCAGTATGAGCAAATACTTTATATGCCAAACGTGATTTAGTTGCTTTAGATACTTCGTTATTTGTTTTTAGCTCATCAATTACAATTTTATAGTCCGCTGGGTCAACTACAACAACTACATCATTGAAATTTTTAGCCGCAGAGCGTAACATGGTTGGCCCACCTATATCAATATTTTCAATTGCTTCTTCTAAAGTAACATTTTCTTTTAAAATAGTTTCCTTAAAAGGATATAGATTTACTACCACAAAATCAATATTAGAAATATTCAGCTCTTGCATTTGTTGTTGATGCTCAGGATTACTTCTAATGTTTAAAATTCCAGCATGAATTGTGGGATGCAAAGTTTTTACACGACCGTCTAAACATTCTTTAAAACCAGTTACATCAGCCACTTCAACTACATTAAGACCAGCTTCTTTAAGTGTTTTATATGTGCCTCCTGTTGATATAATTTCAACTCCAAATTCCTGCAATTCTTGTACAAATTCTGTAATTCCTTCTTTGTTTGATACGCTAATTAATGCTCTCATAACATCCTCCATAAAAAAAATTTTGTTTTATTATAGCATTAATTTGTTAAATTTCAAAATTTATTTGTTAATTTAAGGTATAAATCAAAAAAAAATGGATATACTTTAACTTAAGTTTATTATTTTTTATATGGGTTAAAAATTTATTTGTGAAGGAGCTTTATAATATGATATATACATTAGTTGTAGCAGGTGGTACAGGAAGTAGAATGGGAACAGATATACCAAAACAATTTTTGATGTTAGAGAATAAGCCAATTATTATTTATTCAATAGAACAATTTTTATTACATAAAGAAATTGATAAAATTTTTGTACTTGTACCTAAAGATTATATTGAATATACAAAAAATGTTATAGAAGAATATTTAAATAAAGAAGTAGAAAAGGTTATTATATTAGAAGGTGGAGCAACAAGAAATGATACCATAATAAATGGAATTAACTTTATTAAAGATAATTATGGTATTACCAAAAATGATATTTGTTTGACTCACGATGCCGTAAGACCATTTGTAACATATGAGATTATAGAAGAAAATATAAATACAGCTCTTAAATATGGAGCAGCTACTACTGCAATTGATGCAATAGATACCATATTAATATCAAACGATAATGATAAAATAGATGAAATTCCACCAAGAAAAATTATGTATCAATGCCAGACCCCTCAAACATTTAATATTAATTTATTTGTTGACTGTTATGAAAAACTTAGTAGTAAAGAAAAAGAAATTCTTACAGATGCAACTAAAATATTAGTTTTACAAAATAAAGAAGTAAAAATTGTTAAAGGGGAGGCTTTTAACATAAAAATTACAACTCAACATGATTTAGTAATTGCTAATAGTATATTACTAGTTAAAGATTTGTCCAGATAGTAAATCTTGTTTAATATCATTTACTGTTTCATACTTAGGATGCTTGCTTTTTTCAACACGCATAAGCCGCTTTAGAAAATATAGTTCTTTTTCTGTTAAATTCAATTGTCTATACCAAGGTCTATCTATTAAGCTCTTCTTATCATAGGTAGAATATAGTAAATGAATAATTAAGTCACCTAAATACCAAAAATCAAGTTCTGTCGTATATTTTTTGTGATCAATAAATCTTGCCAAACCAAAATCAATTAATGCTAATTTATCTTCATTTAATACTAAATTAGGAACTCTTATATCTTTATGCACTATATTTTTTGAGTGTAAAATTTCTAACATATCTAAAATTTGCAAAGAAAAATCTAAAATCTTGGGTTTTTGATATTTGACTTTTTTCTTATATAAAAGATGTTCTAAAGTTTCTCCTTCTTTATAATCAAGAATAAAGCCTCTGATATATTCTGATTTAAAGCGTCCAAGATAAATAGGAAATCTAGCATCTTCTAAATTTGCAAGCTCTTTTAACGTATCTATTTCAAATTTAAGTTTTTCAGGTGAGCGTAAAAAAATTTCTCTTTTTAGCTGCTTAATAACAACTTGAGTGTCTTCTTTTATTCCAAGGTATACTTTACCGTAACGACCCTCTCCTATTTTTTGAGTTAAAGTATAGTTTTCTATTATATCTCCAATGGCCAGTTGGTGTAAGCCATCATACCAACTAGCCTTTAATTTGTCTAAGACCACCATGAACTATTAGACTTACGTCGTCTTCTACCACTTATACGGTGTGAAGAAGAGCGACTACTAAAAACAGCTGACATTAAATCGCCTAAACTAGACATACTGCTTCTTTTATAGTGTCTTCTACCATGATGGCTTCGTCTTCTTCGCTTAGAACCGCTAAAAGAACCGCTCATGATACTACTTATAAAGCTACCAAATCCACTCATAAAAAAAACCTCCTATAAATAACAATATTTAAATAAATAGCTCTTAGAAAATTAAATTTCTACCATTAATTTTCTATTCACATATACCATATAATATATCCATAAGGAACAAAAAATATTAGTAAAAAATAATGGAAAATTTTTAATTATTAGTGGACTTATATAGTGATATTTATTGTATACTATATTTTGATTATACATACTTTTTTTAGTTTTTTTATTTTAAAGCAATTTTTTTGCAACTTATTATATTAGATGTTATAATAGTTAAAATAAAACTAAAGATTAAGAGAGGTATTAAATATATGAATTATAATGTTGCTAGTTTGTTTGCGGGGGTTGGTGGTATATGTTTAGGGTTTAAAAATGCAGGAGCAAATATTGTATGGGCTAATGAGATGGATAAGTGGGCTTGTGAAACATATAAACGTAATTTTACTCACACACTAATTGAAGCAAAAATTGAAGATGTTGATATTAATAGTATTCCTAATGTTGATATTTTAACATCTGGTTTTCCCTGTACGAGCTTTAGTATTGCGGGATACCAAAAAGGATTTGAAGATGAAAAGTCAGGTCATTTATTTATGGAAACTTTAAAAATTATAAAAGCTATCCAACCACAAGTAATTTTTTTAGAAAATGTAAAAAATCTGCTTTCACATGATAAAGGAAATACATTTAAAGTTATTAAAGAAGCTCTTGTAGATGCAGGATATTTTTTTAAGTATCAAGTATTAAATTCTATGGAATATGGAAATGTACCACAAAATAGAGAGCGAATATATATAGTAGGTTTTAAAAATAAGAATCACTGTGATATGTTTAATTTTCCTAAACCTATTAAATTAACTAAAACTATTAGGGATATTATAAATCCTACTGTACAAAAAGATAGTAAATTCTACTACGAAAACTCTAAATACTATCCTATGCTTAGTGAAGTTATGAAAAATAGAAATACTGTATACCAATTGCGTCGAGTTTATGTTAGAGAAAACAAAAATAATGTTTCTCCTACTCTTACTGCCAATATGGGGACAGGTGGACATAATGTACCACTAATAATTGATGATTATGGATTAAGAAAACTGACTCCAAAAGAATGTTTTATGTTTCAAGGTTTTCCAGAAGATTATCAATTACCTTCATCTATGGCTAATAGTCATCTATATAAACAAGCAGGCAATTCAGTTACAGTACCAGTAGTTGAGCGTATAGCTAAAAATATTTTAGACATAATGAACAAATCTTCTTCTAATATAAAAGAGCAATATATTGCATCTTAAATCATAAGCTACTATGATAAGCACCTAGCCTAATAAAAAATACTATATAAAGGAGCGATATTATGATTTTAAATCCATTAGCAAGCCAAGAATTAGATATGATTTTTGATAATACTTCATTGGAGGTTTTAAAACTTTGTATAAAAAAATGCATAATAGCTCAACCTGAAAGATTATTAGGTCAACCCGTATTGCCCATTCAAGTGCCTAAAGAACATATTGAACAATGGGTAGTACAAGCGGTTGGAGGAACTCCTGTTGGAGCTGGCTCTTATCCTGTGGATATTATTACAGAAAATGCTTATGGTAAATATGCAATAGATATTAAAATGTTATCTTGTAAAGTTAATTCAAGTGGAACTTTAAGTAACACAACATCTGGCGAAACATCTTTAGCACAAAAATTTATCGGTCCTGGAATTGACTTAGATACATCTTTTCATAATAAACAGTATGAACAAATAGTTACAGAATGGATTAATATACTCGAAAATAAATTTAGAAAAGTTAATAGAGAACATGGAATAAATAATATCTACTATATTTTTGTTTTAAGGGCTGATAATAAATTTTATTTATGTGCTACAAAAGTTAATACTGATAATATTAAAAATATGAAAGCTAACCCCCAAAAAACTACAAAAGAATCTATATTCATAGAAAACATAATAAATGATAATTTTGGGAATGCAAAAATTTACAAAGCAAAAAAACGCTTAGAACTTAGACTTAAACCTAAATATTGGGTGGATAATAATTTAGTAAAAACATTTGATTTTAGTCATTATATTCCACCAACTATAAATTTAAGGCAAATAGTTGAGACAAAAAAACAAGTACAATATTTTCAAGATATAACAGCCAAATTTATTTATTAGCAATATAGAAAAATTAGTTAACATATGATTATTATTTAGATGGTTGTGCGAGTATAATAGCTCGCATATTTTTACATATTTGTCGGAATAACTTTAATTTGCTTGTTATTAATTTTTATTAGAGCAAGATAGATTAAAGTGTTTTTTTGTTTAATATTAACGAAATTTGTTATTAATTAAATATTTATTGTTTTTTTTGTAATTATATGATATTATTTTGTTATTACTTATAAAATAATTATAAAATAAATGTAAAATAGATGTAAAAATATAGCATTTAATAATATTGATAATATGGAGAGGAAAATAAAAATGAGCACACAAGTTAAAAAACGTATGGCGGAATGTTTAGCTCTATCTATTGGGTTGTCTGTTGTAGGAGCTCCACAAGCGACTACATATGCCAAGGATAGTATAGTATTTACAGATATTGGGTCACATTGGGCTAGTCCTAGTATTCTTCTATTAAATGAGATTGGTATTTTATCTGGATATAATGATGGAACTTTTAGACCAAATAATTTTATTACACGTGCAGAAATTGCCAGCTGTTTACAAAAAATATTTGGCTATACTGTGGATAGAGATGCAAAAACATTTGATGATGTTGAGTATGATGAGTGGTATGCAGGAGCTATCTTAGCTATGAGCAACATGATGAATAGTTATGGCGGTGATTTTAAGCCTAATAATTTTGCAACACGTGAAGAAGTAGCATTTGCAATTGCACAATCTTTTGGAATGAAAGACTATGGAATTACTGAAATAGTAGATATAGATGATAAATTTATAGATGCTCAAAAAGTATCTTATTGGGCAAAATCAGCTGTAGAGATGCTTGTTGCTGAAGGATACATGAGCGGTCGGGACGATGGCACAATAGATCCAAAAGGTAAAATTACACGTGGTGAGCTAGCAAGTATATTAGACCGAATAACAGCAGAATTTATTACTACATCAGGAGTGCATACACTTGATAGAGTTCAAGGTAATCTAATTATAAATCAGCCTAATGTACATTTGAAAAATACTAGAGTGGATGGTAATATATATTTAACTAACGATATTGGAGATAGTAATATAAAGCTTGATAATATTGATGTAAATGGAACAGTATTTGTACAGGGAGGCAAGCATAATCTAGTACTTGAAGAGTCAGAAATTGATAATATGATAGTAGATAAAAATGGTATTTTTATAGAAACTGATGCAGAAACAGAAATTAAAGCTGTAAATTTCAAATCACAAGCTCGGTTTTCTGGAGATGCAAATATTGAAACTGCTTTGATTAATGCGGAAGAAGTTGAGCTTGAAAAAGAGCCCGACAACATTTATCTCAAAGATGCTTATAAAGTTAAAGTAGCTGACATAAATATTTATGATAAAGATATAGATAAATATGGAAATATTATAAGAGATTATAATTCACGTCGTGGAGGCGGCAGTGGCGGTGGCTGGCACAATAATAGCAGCGATAGTAGCAGTGAAACTATTGTTACTGTAGTAGAGCAATATAAAATTTCACCAACAGTTACTTCAAGCGGAGATGTTGAAATAAATACATTAGCTGATAGACACTATGAGTATAAACTAGCTCCTGCTAATACTCCAACAAGTACTATTTCTGATAATGGATTTAAGTCCTTGAATAATAAAACAATTCCATATTCAGAATTTCAAAACTATGGAGTAGCAGAATGTACTATTATTATAAGAGAAACAACTCCTGCATCTAACAACACAGATTTAGCAACTGCTGTTGATACTTATATACCAGTTATAATTGCGAGCGCTCTAAAGTTGGAAGCTTATAGTGAATCAGAGAGAATATACGGATTAATTGATAAAGGAATACAAGATAAAAAAGTGCTTCCTGGTTTGACTGCAAAGTATACTTTAAAAAGAGAAGACGAGGTTATAAAAAGTGCTCAAGTTTTTACTTTTATTGCCGATCCTAATAATGAAAATATTGCTCTTGCTATAGTTAAAAGGGATGAACTAGCTCCACAAGTAGGGGATACTTTTACTATGGAAATAGATTATCCAGATACTACAAAAGATAGTTTAATTGTAGCTTCGACAACACAAGGAACATTAGAATCAACTAAAACATTTGTTGGTGCTCCAAAACCTATTTTAAAGAAATCTACAGATGGTATAAAGATTTCTATACCTAGAGATGAATGGGATGATGATTATATTGTAATATTGGATGATATATCTTCATTAGACGTTGCTCTTATATTAGAAGAAGAGCTTGATTTAACACAAAAATTTATAGAGGCATACGATAAGTCTAAGGAAGATGATACTTATTTAGTTGTAGAAGTTACTCAGAAACAATTAAATAAATTGCAAACTGAGCCAACTCATAATGGATATAAAGTGACTGTATCAAGTTTAGACGGATTTGTAATTGAAGGTTCCGAGACCATAAAGCTAACCGACTCGCCTACTCAAGAAGCTACTCACGAAGTTGAATTAGGTAAGCCATCTGCTGATTATACAAAAATTCAGTTACTTATTAGTAATGTAAGCGATGAAACTGAGAATGATATAAAAGATGGTAAGTTACAATTAGGTTTTGTAGTTAAAGATAGTTCCGACACTGAGCTATATAATATAGTAATAGAAAAAAGTAAAATAACAGATTATTCATTTGAAGCTGGAAAATTAATTGTAAATGTACCATTATCTCTATTCCAATCATATCAAGAGCATACTATAGATTTCTATGCTAAATATGCTACTGAAACATTTAGAACAAATGAATTATCTTTATTTAATTTTGCTCCAGCACCAAAATTTGAGCCTAGTAAAGATAAATTAATAATTACAATAGATGCTGCTAATAAAGATGACTATACTATAAAGTATAAAATAAATGATGAAGCATATAAAGACTATGTTAGTGGTGGAATAGAGATATCTACTTTAGACTTAGAAAAAGGAGATATTATTACTGCTATTGTAGCTCATACAGAAGAAGATACTGACATAATTCCTGCAACAGCACAGAAAACGCTTGAACAATTTGCACAACCTCGTTTAAGGTGGCAAGATTCTGAGAACAAAGCTATTGTAGTATCTTTAGATAAAATTTCTAATGGTATTGATATATGGAATGACGATAATGAGAAATTCAAAGATGGTATTTTAATAACATTTAATCCACAACTTATATCATCAAAAATTAATTTGCTCTCAATAATGCCTATGGCTGACTTTGGAGATGCTTCTACAGTAGAAGCAATTATTCAACTAGAAGATATAGATTTAAAAGATGACACAACGCATTTTACAGCTACTATATCTGATAAAGATAACTGGTGGAATTTATATAATTCAAATTCAATAAAGCTTAGTGAAGGTGGAGATACAGAAGACCCAGATGAAGATGAAGACGAAGCAACTTATACACTTGCTTGGACCGATAAAAATTCTCAAAAATTAAAATTTGAGATAACTAATGCATATGACAGTACAACTACAAACAAGCTCAAAAAAGGTCTTAAATTTAAAGTATTAATAAATGGTACCGCATCAACAGCAGATCTAAGCTCAATTGTAGCAACACAAAAAGGTGATACCAATACTGCTCTTATATCAATATCTAAAGATGACATTGCTCTAGCTAAAGGTAATAAAGTAAAAATTGAGCTCTCCAACGCAACTAGTGTTATTGGTACTACATCCGAGATACTTGTTAAGCAATTTGACGCTCCAATATTAAGATTAAATGAAGCAAAAGATGAAATTATTGTGACAATAGGAAAAATTTCTGGAAATATAACAGTTTGGGACGAGACTGCTAAGGACTTTATTGATGGAATAGATGTAAAATTTAAGCCTGAAATTAAAAGTTCAAGTGTATCTACAATTAGAGCAGTACCATCTCCAATTTTCTCAGAAATTACTGTTATAGAGCAAGTTATTCCTATTAGTACGTTATCAAATCCAGAAGCAGATGAATTTACAGCTACTATATTTGATGCATATAATTGGGAGCATCTATCTAATGCAAATACCATTGCTCTTAGTGAAGATGGTGATACAGAAGAACCTGATACAACAGAGCATACAATTACATTAGATGAGACTACTAATGACACTGTAAAGTTTGAAATAACTAATGCATATGATAGTGCAAGTTCTGGTCTTAAAGATAATCTTAAAGTTGAAATTTTGTTAAATGATACAGATGTTACAGACGATTTAACAGTTTCAATAACAGAAAAAACAGCTCAATCAGGAACAGCACTTGTATCATTTAAAGTTAGTGAGCTTAATGATATAAGTAAAGGTGATGTAGTAACCATAAAATTATCTAAAGATAATAAAGAAATTAATAGTAAGAAAATAACTATTACACAATTTGCTCAGCCACTATTAGCATTAAATGAAGCTAGTGATGCAGTAGTAGTTACTATGCTTAAATCTGATAGAACTAAAATGACTACTTTTTCAATATCATATACTAAAGCAGATGGAACAACTGTAGCAGATAAGGCGATAGCTCTAACTGGTTTATCATGGACAACTTTAACTGATGATAATACTAAAGAGCAAGCCACCCTTACAGGTATTACAGATATAGACTTAGTTGGAGCTACAGATATTTCAATTACAGTTGATGATAATAAATGGTCAAATTTGGCAAACACTTCTAATGAAATTGATGGATCTACTGAATCACCAGAAGAAACTGCTGCTCTTGCTTGGAGCACAACAAATATCACTCCAAAGTATGTTCAATTTGAAATAAAAGATGCTTATAATAATAAAGATGAATTTAAATACAAGGATAAAATTACTATTACTAAAGGTGATACAAAGTATAGCACAGTATTGAACGATGAATTACTATCAAATGACAATAATGTAAATAATAGTAACACTTATATAGATATTGTCGTAGAACCATCTGCGAAGGAACCAACAACAGGTATTGTTAAATTTTTCTCAAAAGAACTTGCTATAGTAGAAGAGGATGTTGATAAATTGGTAACAATATCTGTTAGAGGTATTGATGCTCCATCAATTACCAAGACTATAACTAAAGCTCCATCAGTAAAAATTATTAAAAATAGTGATGGTAACATGGAAATCACCGGAGCAGCTCCAACTGAATATAAGATTTCATACAAGATAAGTTCAGCAAATGCAAATGATTATACTTCTTATAAGAAACCAATAGAGATACCTTCACTTAACTTAGCTGATGGAAATACACTGGAAGTCATTGTTGAATCTAAAACGGACTGGTTCAAACTTACTACTACCACTATATCTGAAGAATTTAGAAAGCTTGATATTATTACTAATGAAGACGATGAAAATACTGAGATAAATATAGTAGTAGATAATGTACCAAATGAACAAATAGCATCTGAATTAGTTGCCACATTAACTAAATCTACAACTGACACAGCTACAATAGCATTATTACCAGAGCTCAAAATAGGTCCTAATAGATTTAAAATGACTGGATTTGAAAAAGCAGAGGCTGTTGTTACTCAAGAAGAGCTAAGAAAATTGGATATGATTGGTGTTGATACAAAAAGTATACAAATAACTGTAGAACAGCCAGATAATATATTTATATTGGAAGGTACTACAAATGCTAATAAACCTACAATAACTGTATCTCAACCTGAATATGAAATAAAAGGTGACAAGATTATAATAACTATTCCAGACGTTACACTTGAAACCATAGATAGCTTTGATATAACAATAACTAATACTACTAGTAGTACTAGTACTGTGTTAGCCCCACAAAATAAGGGATGGGAAGATGATGGCAATGGAAATATCACACAAACATTATTAATATCAGAGTTGCAAGAACTACAGGATAATAAAGGTGGTGATGTAACTATAAAAATTGATTCGGTGAATAAGAATACTTCTAAAAGCTTAACCTTGGTTATTCCTGCAACACCAACCATTTCATTTAGTCTTAGTACTAGTATTGCTGATGATGGTATAATGATGAAACTAACTGGCACATATAAAGAAGTTATATATGGTATAGAAGGTACAACAGGGCAGAAATGGCCTGAGCAGACTATGCAGACTAAGACTACTAGTTATGTTGAGATATCCTTAGCAGAACACCTACCTGACTTACAAGCTGGTCACCGCATATTTGTAACTGTAACTCCAACTGTAACTTCAGATGCAAATACAGCGACAACTATAACTACAGGTGAAATTAAAATTGGCATTCCACTTACAGTTTATTCAGAGCCAGCTGTTGCAACACCAAAACCAATTTTTCAATATAATGAAGAGGAAAAATCAGTTATCATTACTAACACATCGGAACAATATGATTTAAAAATATGCACCAATTTGACAAACAGATGGGAAACTTATGAGCCAGTTAAAGATTTTGAAGGTGTAGTAGACTTAAAGGCATATTTTGCGCCAAATACCATAGATAAACCATATATAATTTTACAAAATAATGTTAAAGTTAATAAAGTTTTAATTAAAAATGTTGAAGTTGATGATAATAATCGACTTAATGTAGCATTAAGTGAATTTGTAGACCCAAATGATATAGAGTTAACTTGGGAAATTAGATTAGATAAAACATCAGATGAATTAGGTAGCCCTAATTTCTTAATACCAACTGATGATAACTCAACATTTAATTTCTATGCAGATAATATTAGCATTTCTGAAGGTCAGTTTATTAAAATACTTCTTAAAACATCATCAAAAAAAGATATAGAAAATTATTATAAACCAGCTGATAAGCGTTGGCCTAAAAAAGATAAACCTATATTAGAATTAAATTTTGAGGATTATCAAACAGCAGAACCATTTGCATTTGAGCGTGAGGGGCAGATATATTTTAGCACTACAATGATAGACAATACAGATAATGAGCTATATACAGAAATTCAATATAGCACTGACGGCGAAACTTGGGAAGTTATGGAGCAACAAGATTATGGATATATAGTGTCATATTATAACCAAAATCTTTTACTAGATGACAATTTCCAAATCCGAGCAGTAACAGATAATGGTGAAGAACAAGTTATTTCTGAAATTGTATATAAAGATGAGTTTTCATACGAAGTACTAGCATTGATAGAGGAGCTTGCAAGTCAAACAGAAGAAGATGATTACTCAATAAATAATGACGTTGCTCATGAAAAACTTCCATCAATGGGATATATTATTGAAGATTTAGCTAATACAGACTTTAGAGCAGACGAAAGAATTGAAGAATATTTAGAGCAAGATGATAGCTCAGAAGATGTATCACTTCAACACCCAGAGCAAGTGGATAGCTTAGAAGATGTATCACTTGAACAACCAATGCAAATGGATAGCTCAGAAGAAGCAGCAACAACATCTGAACAACCAACGCAAATTGATAGCTCAGAAGATGCATCACTTGAAGAAGATATGTATCAAGACGTATTGGATGACGAACTTTTTCAAGAAATCGAAGATCTAATTGAAGATTTATTTGGAGAAAAACCAATTGAGGAAGAACCAATACTTGACGAATTAATACTAGAAATACCTGATTTAGATATAGTTTTAGAATAACTAAATTTCTAAATCCCCGAGCTTTTGCTTGCCTCTTTAGATGCGGTGGTGTTGGAAGGTGTCAACTTCAGCTGACGGAGGTAGCTAAGTCAGTTGCTCATGTATTATTTTACTGCCACTTCGTGGCTTTCCCCCTCATTGAACGGAACCCGATTTATTGGATAGGTTTTAATTCGTATATAATGTGGACTTATTCCTAAATTGATTAGGGGTTAGTCCTTTTAACTTAACTTTAA
>LJHE01000002.1 GCA_001983555.1 Candidatus Epulonipiscioides gigas | reverse complement strand
AAAACAAAGGAGGGGTTGCGAAGTTATGAATCAAAAAATACAACAATACACCGAAGGAGGGAAAGTATGAAGGCAAAACACAAAAATTGGCTATGGTTTGCAGGTATAGTTGGTGCATTTGCATGCTATTTTGCAATAAACGCTAGTATGGAAGTAGACAATTTTGCATTTAAATATGAAGCTGTTGACCTAACTGCAGACGTATCAGGTATTGGACGCGAGGGTACATACTCCGAGTACCAAGCTAATCATTCAGATGCAGAACTTGCAACAAAAAACGTTAATATTGACTTGAAAAGTGCAACCAAAACAGAAGGTGCAAGTTTTGAGTCAAACTATGAAGGAAAAAGCGATGTATTAATGACTGAACCCGAATCTTTTATAGAGTGGGAAATAAATCTTAAAGAAAGTGGATTATATAACGTTGAAATTGAATATTATCCATCCCCTGGTAAAGGAACAGATATTGAAAGAGCATTCTATATTAATGGTGAAATTCCGTTTAACGGAGCAGATAAAATTTTATTCACACGACTTTGGGGTGATGCAGGTGAGGTTAAAGTTGACAATCAAGGTAACGAAATTAGACCAAGCCAGATTGAACTTCCAGAATGGAATACTATTTATTTAAAGGATTATATGGGATATGAAGTTGAACCATTTACATTTTATTTTGACAAAGGTAAAAATAAAATTGCCCTTGAAGGCATTGGTGAACCTATGGCAATTAAAAGTATTACTTTAAAAGCACTTGAAAATATTCCAACTTATGAGGAATATAGTAGTGTTGAAAAAAGTAGCTCCGTTAGTGATTTTAGTGTAACAATCCCAGGTGAAATGGCATCTCTAACAACATCTCCTTCACTATATGCTACATATGATCGCTCATCTCCTGGCACAAATCCATACAGTATATCAAAAATTAAATTAAATATTGGTGGTGGTTATGCATATCGTGTTGCTGGTCAATGGATTGAATGGGATTTTGAAGTTCCAGAAGACGGATATTATAACATTGATATAAAAGGAAGACAGAATTACCAACGTGGTTTTGTGTCTAACAGAGCAGTTTATATTGATGGTAAAATGCCATTTGCAGAGCTATCAGCAATTCCATTTAAGTATAATAACGAGTGGGAATTAACAACACTCTCAGCTAATGGTGAAGATGCTCCAGTTTATCTTGAAGCAGGTGCTCATACAATTAGATTACAAGTAACTCTTGGAGATTTAGGTGAGATTTTAGGACGACTTGAAGATAGCGTATTTAGATTAAATGCTATGTATCGTAAAATCCTAGTTTTAACAGGAACTGTTCCAGATTCGTATCGTGACTATAGAATTGAAGAAATTTACCCAGATGTAATTGAAAGTATGGAACTTGAAAGTAAGAGATTATATAAAGTTGTAGATGATCTTTCAGCTTATGCAGGTGAAAAATCTAGTCAAACAGCTATAATAGAAACTCTTGCTCGTCAACTTGAAGATTTTGTAGAAAACCCTGATGAAATTCCAGGCGCATTATCAAATTTCAACAGTAATATAAGTGCTCTTGGTACATCAATTATTACTTTAAGTGAGGCACCAATTGATGTTGATGAAATTATAGTTCGTAGTACTGATGTTAAAAAGAAAAAAGTAAGCTCAGGATTTTTATCTAAGTCTTGGCATGAAGTTGCATCATTCTTTGCCTCATTCTTTACAGACTACAACTCACTTGGTAACGTATATGAAAATGAAGAAGTTGTTGATATTTGGGTACTTACAGGACGTGACCAAAGTACTGTAGTAAAAAATATGATTGATGATACATTTACTCCAGAAACAGGAATTAAAGTAAATGTTAAGCTTGTTGCAGCCGCAACTTTAATGAAAGCTGTTATTGCTGGAAATGGACCAGATGTTGTTTTAACAATTGGTCAAGGGGAGCCAGTTAACTATGCTCTTCGTAATGCAGTTGAAGATTTAAGTCAATTTGAAGATTTTGAAGAAATCTTTTCACGATTCTATCCAAGTGCTTATGAACCATTTGAATTTGAGGGTGGAATGTATGCAATACCAGAAACACAAACATTTGATGTATTATTCTTTAGAACAGATATAATGACAGAGCTAGGATTAGAGGTTCCAGATACTTGGCAAGATTTGATTGATATGCTCCCTGTAATTCAACAAAATAATATGTCAGTAGCAATTCCATCACTTATGGGAACAACTGGTACAGACCCATCAATGTTCCTAGGAATGTTATATCAAAATGGTGGAGATTTATATAGCAAAAATGGAGATAGAATTTTATTAGATACTCCAGAAAGTGTTGCAGCATTTGAAACTTATACTAAATTCTTTACTCACTATAAGTTACCATCTGAATACAACTTTTTAAATCGTTTCCGTTCAGGAGAAATGCCAATAGGTGTTCAAGGATATGGAATGTTTAACTCTTTAGCAGTATTTGCTCCAGAGATTCGTGGTCTTTGGGATTTTGCTCTAATGCCAGGAACAGAAAAAGAAGATGGAACAATTGATAGAACAGCTTATGGCGGTTCAGCTGCTTCAATGATGTTAAAACAAGATAATGAAGTGGTTAAAAGTCAAGCTTGGGAGTTTTTAAAGTGGTGGACAGATGCACCAACACAACTTCGATTTGGTCGTGAGATGGAAAGTATTTTAGGTTCGTCTGCAAGATATGCAACAGCAAACATCGAAGCATTTACACAACTTCCTTGGACAAATGATCAACAAAAAATCTTAATGGAACAATGGAAATGGGTTGACGGAACAGAGCAAATTGCTGGTGGTTACTATACATTTAGACATATAACTAATGCTGTTCGTAATGTTGTTAATAATAATAATGACCCTCGTGAGACTCTTCTTGATTATACAAAAACTATCAATGAAGAAATCGAAAAGAAGCGTCTAGAATTTGGATTAGAAATCTATGAGGAGGAGGAATAAAATGGAGCAATTTAATCAGAAGTTAAAGAAAAAAGCAGCATATACGTGGTTACAAATGAGAAAAAATAAAATTTGTTATTTGTTTTTAGCACCATATGCAATATTGTTTACAGTTTTCTTTATAGCGCCAGTTATTGTATCAATAGTATTGAGCTTTACGTACTTTAATGTACTTGAGCCACCAGAATTTATTGGGCTTCAAAACTATATTAATCTAGTTCTTGCAGATGATGTTTTCTTAATCGGTGTAAAAAATACATTTATAATAGCGGCCATAACAGGTCCAATTGGATATATAGCAGCATTCTTGTTTGCATGGTTTATAAATGAGCTACCACCAAAAGTTAGAACAATTGCAGTTGTAATTTTCTACGCACCAACAATTTCAGGTCAAGTTTTCCTTATTTGGTCAATAATGTTTTCAGGTGACCCATATGGATATGTAAATGCATTCTTATTAAAACTTGGAATTATAACAGAACCTATTCTTTGGCTATCAAATCCAACTTATATGATGCCAGTTATTATTGGAGTTATCTTATGGATGAGTCTTGGAACAGGATTTTTATCATTTATCGCTGGTCTACAAGGTGTTGACCAAAGCCAGATTGAAGCAGCTTGTGTTGACGGTATTAGTAATCGTTGGCAAGAACTTTGGTATATCACACTACCAAGTATGAAACCTATGTTACTATTCGGAGCAATTATGTCAATAACTCAAGCATTTAACGTTGCAGACGTAACAATGGCTCTTGCAGGTTTCCCAAGTACAGACTATGCAGCTAGAACAGTTGTATCTCACCTTATCGACTACGGTTCAACTCGTTTTGAAATGGGTTATGCATCAGCAATAGCAACATTATTATTTGGAACAATGATTTTATGTAAAAATGCAATTCAAAAGATGTTAAGTAGAGTAGGAAATTAATAAGAAAGGAGTACGGTAATGGCAAAGATAAAGAAAGTGAAAGAGCCAAAATTAAAAAAAAGAACAAAACGTTTAAATAGATCGGCTAGCGGAAATTTTGGAATTTATGCAATTCTATTATTTTTCGCACTTTTTATGGCGTTCCCTCTTGTTTATGCAATAAATAGTGCATTTAAACCACTTGATGAGATATTTATTTTCCCACCAAGATTATGGGTGCAAAATCCAACCCTTGACAACTTCCAAGACTTATTTGTTATTATGGCAAAATCTTGGGTACCGTTTTCAAGATATTTCTTTAATACAACTTTTATAACAGTTGTAGGTACAGCTGGACACATTATTTTAGCATCATTAGCAGCATTCGTACTTGCAAAATACAAATTCCCAGGAAGTAAAACTTTTTTCAAAATCGTAATCACTGCTCTAATGTTCAATGGATATGTTACTTCAATTCCAAACTATCTAATCCTTTCAGAATTAGGATGGATTGACACATATTGGTCAGTAATCGTTCCAGCATTTGCAGCTCCACTAGGACTATTCCTAATGAAACAATTTATGGAAGGTGTTCCCGATGTATTGCTTGAAGCAGCAAAAATAGATGGAGCAAAAGAATGGACTATATTTATAGATATAGTAATGCCAATAGTTAAGCCTGCTTGGCTTACACTAATGATTTTTTCAGTTCAAAGCTTATGGAATAATCAAGCATCAGTTTTCATTTATTCAGAAGAATTAAAAACATTACCATTTGCATTACAGCAAATTCTTGCAGGTGGGGTAGCTCGTGCAGGTGTTGGTTCTGCAGTAACGTTAATTATGATGATTGTACCAATTTCAGTATTTATTATTTCTCAAAGTAATGTATTAGAAACAATGGCAAGTTCTGGAATCAAGGATTAAAGAAAGGGGGGTTTAAGAGTGAAAAAGTTTAAAAAAATATTTATGCTACTTAGTGTAACTATGACCCTTTCTGTAACAGTGCCAGAAACAATGGCAGACCAGAGAAGTTATACTTACACATATGACTACTTCAAATTCGAGCGAGAATCTCCAGATGCATATACAGCAACAGATATTATAACAGGCAACCAATTTGGAATTGGTGATTTTAAAAATGCAGATGGACTTTTTGTAAGAGGCAACGATTTATATGTATGTGATACGGGCAATAACAGAATAGTTGTATTCACAAAACTTGAAAATGGTGAGCTTGAAGTAAAAGAAGAAATTAAAGAAGTAACTGGAGCTAAAGTAACAACACTTGCTGGACCAACAGATATTTTTGTAACAAAAGAAGGCGACCGTTACATCGTTGATAAACAAAATCAACGTATATTACACACAGATAGTGATAATAACGTTATATTAGAGCTTACAAAACCAGAAGATGAAACTATTGCATCAAATGCAGAGTTCTTTCCAAATAAAGTTCTTGTAGACAATACAGGTCGTATAATTGCTCTAGTTGACGGATATAATGAAGGATTTTTACAGTTTACTCCAGAAGGAGAATTTATCGGATATCTTGGAGCAAATAAAGTTAAATTTGATCCACTTGATTATTTATGGAAATCATTTGCAACGGATGCTCAAAAAGCTCAAATGATTCAGTTTGTTCCAACTGAGTATAGTAATCTTGCATTTGATAAAGAAGGATTTATATATGCAACAACAGATGTATTTGATGTTGCTGAAATTCGTACAAATCAAGCAACTCCAATTAGAAAACTTAATGCAACAGGGCAAGATATTCTTGTTAAAAATGGAATAACAAATCCAATGGGAGACCTATCTTGGGGAGCAGCTGGAGATGTAAAAGATGCCTCTCGTTTTAATGATATAACCATACTTGATAATGACATTTATATGGCAATAGATAGAACTCGTGGAAAGATATTTGCTTATGACTATCAAGGTAATCTATTATATGCATTTGGTGGAATTGGTAACAAACTTGGATACTTCCAAAACGTAACATCAATAGAACATATTGGAACCGATTTATATGTGCTTGATGGTAGAAGTAATTCAATTACTACATTTTCACTAACAGAGTATGGCGAACTTATCAACACGGCAATTCAAACTTATGTTGATGGATATTATCAAGAATCAGGTGAATATTGGAAAGAAGTTCAAGCTCTTAATGGAAACTATGAACTTGCATCCGAAGGTGTCGGTCGTGCTTTTATGCAAGCTGAAGATTATGAAAAAGCTATGGAATATTTTGAGCGTACTTGGGACGATGATAACTATTCAAAAGCATTCAAGCTATATAGAAAAGACTGGATTGAAGATAATATTGGAACTGTTATTAGTTTAATCATGATACTAATTGTTCTCTGGGCTTCAAAAACCATATTCAAGAAAATTAAGGGGGGGATTTTAGATGACGACTATTAAAAAGAAAAGCAGAATCAAAAATGAGAAGTTGGCAAAGTATTTAGATAGCTTAAAGTTTGGGTTGTATGTCTCTACCCACCCATTAGATGGTTTTTGGGATTTAATTCGTGAAAATCGTGGTACAGTAGCTGCAGCAAATACATTTGTATTCTTAGTATTAGCTGTAAACCTAATGAAGCTTCAATACACAAGTTTTCTATTTCTAGCAATAGACTGGGAAAAAGTAAACATTTTAGTTGAGCTAGCTAAAGTCCTTCTTCCAGGATTTTTAGCAGTAATATCAAACTGGGGACTAACGACATTGTTTGATGGTAAGGGTCGAATGGTTGATATATATATGGGTCTTGCATATAGTGCAGTTCCGTATATTATGATTCAAATTCCTATGATAATTTTAAGTAATGTGTTTACTCGTGATGAAGGAGCTTTCTACTATTATTTTGACACTTTCTCAATGCTCTGGTGTGCAGGTCTTGTACTTTGCGCAGTAATGATGATTCACCACTATACACTAACACAATCTCTTCTTGCAATCGCAGCAACTGGTGTTGGTATGCTAATAATGATTTTTGTATTCGTACTATTTTTCAGTTTAGTAACTGATTCATTCTCATATTTTATATCAATTTATCGTGAACTAATGTTTAGATTATATTAAGGAAAGAAAGGAGGGGAAAAAATGAATAAGCGAAAATTTGCAGCAGTATTACTTGGACTTATGACAGTTGTAGGAATTACTGGTTGTAGTGAAGAAGTAGTTGAAGAGATAGAAATACCTGTATTTTCAACTGTAGTAAGCTCTGATAAGCCAGATGATATTATCATTGAAAATGAGCATCTAAAACTTACACTAGATCCAATAACAACGTATTTTTCAATTGAAGATAAAGACTCGAATGCAACTTGGTATTCAAATCCAGAAGATGCATCAAAGGACCCACTTGCAGGTGGTGATACAAAGAATTTTATCCAATCTACAATGTTAGTTGAATATATGAATGATATTGGAGTTGGAGCTATATTAAACAATTACAAATATTCTATTGCTGATACATTCTTTGAAATAGAAAATGGTACTGATTATATTACAGTAAATTATACAATCGGTTCACCAGATAAACTTTTTGTAATTCCTACAGCTATTACTCTTGAAGAGCTTGAAGGTTATCTTGACCTAATGGATTCTTCAGATGCTAGAAAAATTAAAGAAAATTACAAGAAATATGATATAAATAAACTTTCAAAATCTGACGAAGAGCGAAAAGATGAATTGTTAGCATTATATCCTGATCTTGCAAATCAAGTATTATATATTTTGCGTGATACAGTTCAAGAATACCTAAAAGCAGATATGCAAGACAAATTTGAGGCAATCGGTTACACATATGAAGATTATGAAAGACATATGGCTGATACTGGTGCCGTAAATGAAAAGCCACAATTTAATATTCCTATGACAATTCGCCTTGATGGTGAAGATATGTTAGTGGAAGTTCCTATCCCTGATATGGAGTGGAAAGAGGAATACAAACTTAGCAATATTTCATTATTACCTATGTTTGGAGCAGGTGGAGTAGATGATGAAGGTTATATGATTGTACCAGATGGAACAGGTGCTTTAATTGAATTTAATAACGGTAAGCAAACACAAAGTGCATTCCAAACAGACATTTATGGGTATGATTATGGTTTAAAGCGAGATGCTATGATTCAAGATAACCGTGCAGCATTTGGTGCATATACAATCACAAACAATGATGATTCTGTTCTTTGCATAATTGAAGAGGGAGCACCATTTGCACACGTTAAAGCGGATGTAAGCGGAAGAGGTCACAGCTATAATACTATTTATAGCACATTCGATATTATGAAAGATGAAGAAGTTGAACCTTCTTATAAGTCATTCCAATCAATTATTATGTTTGACGATAACATACCAACTACAACACTTACTCAAAGATATAAGTTTATAGATGGTGATGATTATAATGATATTGCATTAGAGTATAGAGATTATATAACTGAGAAATATGCTCTTGAGCAGCTGTCAGATGATAGTGGTATTCCATTTTATATGGATCTTATCGGAGCAGTTAACATGACTAAACAAGTTTGGGGTGTTCCAAAATCAGTTCTTGTACCACTTACAACGTTTGAAGAAGCTACAGCTGTTGTAAATGAAATAAAAGATACTGTGGAAAACTTATCCGTAATATACACTGGAGCTATAGATGGTGGTGTTAATCAAGCCTTTTTACACAATCCAGATGTACTGAATGAACTTGGTGGAACACGTGAGTTTAAAGATTTCGCAGCAGCAGTAAATGCTCCTGTATATCTAAATGCTAGAATTCAGTCTGTTTATGGTGGTAAAGGATTTAGTTTAAATAAAGATTCATCAAGACATATCACTCGAGAATATACTGAGCGTCACCCATTCTCAATGGTTTGGTATGGTGAAAAAACTTGGAGTGGAACTTATTATAATATAAGTCCAAAATCTCAAGTTGAAGGAATTGAAGAAATTACAGACCTTGCTAATAAAACAAATATTACAGGTGTAAGCTTTGACGATGTTGGAAACATGTTACTTGCAGACTATGACCCTAAAAAAGCAAGTCATCGTGAGCAAACAATTGATACAACAGTAGCAGCTCTACAAGAGGCTGGAGCTAAAGAAGGTGTAGATATAATTACACATGGTGGAGATGAGTATGTATTATCAACTAGCAACACTATATTAAATATGGACTTGGCTGGAAATAAATTTGCAATAGTTGATTATCATGTTCCATTTTATCCGATGGCAATTAAAGGAGCTGTAAATTATACAGGTACACCAATTAACTTAAGTGGTGATTTTGAGCAAGAGTTTTTACGTTCTATTGAATATGGAGCTGGTTTACTATTCACATTCATGGATGAAAGTATGACGGAACTAAAAAATACAAATTTTACTTATTTATATGCGGCAGAATATGATCTAATTAAAGCAAAAGCACTAGAATATTATAATAGATACAATAGTGAGCTCGGTCACACTGCACATATGCCAATAGTTAATCATCAAAGAGTTCAAGAAAATGTCTTTGCTACAACATATGAAGATGGCACAAAAGTTTATGTAAATTATTCAACTAATGATGTTACAGTAGACGGAAATGTAATTAAAGCAACAGATTTTTTTGTGGAAAGGGGGTAATAAAAAATGAAAAAACGTAAAAGACGCAAAATGACATTGCATAGAAAAAGACAAATTACAGGTTATATATTTATATTGCCACTTATACTAGGATTCTTTATGTTCCTAGTAAATCCACTCGTAGAATCATTGCAAATGAGTTTTTCAAATGTAAAATTACAACCAGGTCAAGGAGGATTTGTACTTGAACCTGTTGGATTTGCAAACTATGAGCAAGCACTTGCAGTAGATCCTGAATTTAATAGACTAATTGTTGAGGAAATTACTCAAATGTTAATAGACGTTCCATCAATATTAATATTTAGTTTTCTTATAGCAATTTTACTTAATCAAGCATTTAAAGGTCGTGGACTAGTAAGAGCAATATTCTTCCTACCAGTTATACTTTCAAGTGGTGTAATCGTTGGTCTTGATGCAGAAAACCAGTTATTGCAAGAAATGGGTGAAATCGTTCAAGCAGAAGACACTAGCACAAGTATTACAGGTTATTTAGAAACTATCTTAGGTGCAAATGATACAAATTCTATGATGGGTCAGTATATGGCAATTATATTTGATGTAATAAATCATATTTATGATATAGCGATTGCATCAGGTATACAAATTATTATATTCCTAACTGCTCTACAAAGTATTTCAGCAAGTACATTTGAAGCTGCAAAAATTGAAGGTTGTGACGCTTGGGCATGTTTTTGGAAGATTACATTACCTATGGTTAGCCCCATGATTTTAGTAAACTTTATTTATACAGTAGTTGACTTCTTTGTTAAGAGTGATAGCGAAGTTATGACAAAAATTACAGATGCTATGATGGCAGACTTAAACTATGGTTTTAGCTCTGCAATGGCATGGATATATTTTGCAATAATTATAGTAATTCTTGGAGTATGTACTGCAATAATTTCTAAGAAAGTATTCTACTATGAATAGAAAGGAGTATCAATAATGCCAAACACACCAGAAGTAAATACACCAGAAGCAAGCGAGCTTGCGCCAAAAATAGATAAAACTATTACAAAAGCAGAAAAAGCTGCTGCAAAAGCAGAAAAAGCTGCTGCAAAAGCTCAAAAGGCGGCTGCAAAAGTTGAGAAAACTCAACAAGCTCAAATAGCAAAAGTAGAAAAAGCTGCTGCAAAAGCTGCTGAAGAAGAAAAAGCTTTATCAGAGAAAGCTCAAAAAGCAAGTGAAAAAGTTGAAAAAGTTCAGCAAGAACATCAAGAGCAGATAGAAAAGGTTCAACAATCTAAAGAAAAAATAGAAAAAGCTAATTTAAAAGCAGAAAAAGCTAATGCAAAAGTAGAAAAAGCTAATGTAAAAGCTAATAAAGCTCTTGAAAAAGCTAAGAAAAAAAATCCAGATGTAGTTATAACAGCTCCAGTGCAAAAAGTCTCAAAAGTAAATATAGAAAATTTAAAACAAAAATTTTCTAAAGAACAACTTGAAACTTTAAAACAAAAAGCTAAAGATATTGATATTAAAGAAGTTTCTAAAAGCGCCGCTATTGCAACAAAAAATAAGGGAAAAGAACTTTGGGAACGTAATAAAAAATCTGATGGACAATATTTTAAAAGTGTTGTTTTTAATATCAGTTACAAAATTTTTAGAGCAATATTGTTGTTTGGATTATGTTTCTTAATAATCCAGCCGCTCCTTAATAAATTTGCACTAAGTATAATGCCAGAAGCAGACCTTTATGACCCTTCTGTTATTACAGTACCAAGAAATCCAACTTTAGATAACTATAAACTTGTTCCAGAGATTGTAGATTTCTATGGTTCGTTATTAAATACCGTTTGGGTATCAGCACTTGTTGCTATTGTGCAAGTATCAAGCTGTGTATTAGTAGGATATGGTTTTGCGAGATTTAATTTTCCTCTTAAGAAGTTTTGGTTTGCTTGTGTACTTCTTATAATTATTGTACCACCTCAAACAATTACTTCATCACTATATCTGCATTTTAGATTTTTTGATGTGCTTGGTATTTTTCAACATTTTACAGGTGAAACAGTTAATATGCATAACTCTATTTTACCGTACTTATTAATGTGTTTAGGTGGAATTGGACTTAAGAGCGGATTATATGTATTCCTTCTAAATCAGTTCTTCCGTGGTATTCCAAAAGAACTTGAAGAAGCTGCATATGTTGATGGATGTAGTACATTTAGAACATTTCTAAATATTATGCTTCCAAATGCAAAAGCAATAATCACAGCTTGTTTCTTGTTTGCTTTCGTATGGCAATGGACTGATATATATTACTCAAGAATTTTCTTAGGTAATGTTGATCTAATTGCAAAAACATTACCATCAATCTCGGAAGCACTAGCAGTACACTTCTCTGCACTATATGGAAGTGGTGCAAAACCAAGTATTGCGTATACAGATGCTATTCTTTCAACAGGATTACTTATGACAATAGTTCCACTATTAATCATTTATATTGTATTCCAAAAATCATTTGTTGAGAGCTTAAGCCAAACTGGTCTTAAAATGTAAGAATGTAAGAAAAAAACTAAATACTATTTTCTAGCCTCCTGTGAAAACGGGAGGCTTGTAGAGGTAGAAAGAAATATTTTAAGAAAGAGAGGTACAAAATGAAACTTAATAAAATTTTATTTTTAATGTCTATTTTAGGTCTATCTCTTACAGGTTGTGCAGGAGATGATGAGCAAGCAAGTACTACAACTACAACAAAGCAAGAAGAGGTTGTTGAAAAAACTGAAACTGTAGAAAAAGAAACACTTACAGAAGAGGTTAAAGAGGAGATTCCAGCAGAACCTACTCGTGACCTTGGCGGATTAGTTGTTACAATTGCAAGTTGGGCAGATGTTGTTGAGCCAGAAGAAAAAGCAAATGCATATGAGGAAGCTGTTTGGGAATATCGTCATGAGATGATGGATACATATAACTTCTCATTTGAAGAGCTTGCTCTAGTTCAATGGAACACAGGTCTTGAAGAAATGTCAACTACAACTCTTGCAGGTCAACCATCTGCAGAAATTTTCCGTTTCCATCCAAGTTTTATTGGTCAAGTAATTGAAAGCGGTCTTGCAGCTGATGTTTCCAAATCTCCTGAAATTGATTTAACAGAAGATAAATGGAATGATATTGCAGTTCAAATGGCAACAAAAGATGAAGGTGTATATGGTTTAGCAGTTAGTTTTGAACCACGTAAAGGATTATATTTCAATAAAAGATTATTTGAAGAAGCAGGATTAGAACCAGATTTATTATATGATTTACAAGCATCTGGCGAGTGGACTTGGGATAAGTTTGAAGAGCTATCTGAAATTCTTACAAGAGACACAGATAATGATGGTGTAAATGATATCTATGCTCTAGCTATTCAACCAGGTCATTTTATGGAAATTGCCATATTATCAAACAATGGTTTTTATGTTGGAAAAGATGAAAACGGTGACTACTACAATAATTTAGAGTCTCCTGAAGTAATGGAAGCTCTTGAATGGGCAACAGAATATTGTAAAAACGATTACGAATTATTCCCACCAGGCGAAGGTAACTATGCAAAACAAAATGTATTATTCCAAGATGGAAAAGTTGCAATGCATGTTGCAGACGAATGGGAAGCTATGAATTATGTTAAAAATATGGCAGATGATTTTGGATTTGTTTGTTTCCCGAAAGGACCAAAAGCAACTCAATATGCTGTAGGGCAAAGTGATGAATTGTGGGTAATTCCAAACTCTTATACTCAAGAAGAAGTAGACGACATACTTTTTGCTCTTAACCTTTGGACTACACCTCCTCCAGGATATGATGGTCCCGACGATTGGATGACACAACTTTATCCATTATATAGAGATGAAAGAGCTGTTGAAGAAACAAATGCTCTTATGAAAGAACCAGGCGTGCAAAGAATTGATTACAAAAACTTCCTTGGAAATAAAGTTAACTTAAATTTTGGTGACAAACTTTATTGGCAAGGAGTTACACCTGCTGAAGCAGTAGAAGCTATTAAAGGTCAAATGGATGCAGCTTTAGCTGAATTAAATGCAAAATAATTAGGATGTGTAATGCGTAACTCATGTTTATGAATTTATTTTGTTCATAAAACAGTATAAAGAATGCGGAATTACAAATTAATCTCTCCTTAAAACAAGCTTATGAAGTGCTCATAAGACTACCTTTTAACGGAGAGATTTTTTATAATGAGTGGTAAAATGAAAAAGTTGTGGTATTTAAGTTTAATATCTACGTTAGCCCTTGGAGCTTTAACCGCCTGTGGAGATAGTGAGCCCACATCTACAACTGAGATTAAAGAAGAAGTTAAAGAAGTTAACGATGATGTTGAAGTAGTTAAAGATGATGTTGAAGAAATTAGAGACCTTGGTGGAGAAGTTATATCGCTTGCAAGTTGGGCAACAGTAGCAGAGCCCGAAGAAAAAAAGAGCTCTCAAGAAGAAGCTTTATGGGAATATCGTCATGAAATGATGGAAAAATATAACTACACATTTGAAGAAATAGGGGTTACAACTTGGGATGGAACGCTTGAGTATTTTTCGAGCAACACATTATCAGGTGAACCGAAAGAAGATATTTACAGAATACACTCTGCATTTATCTCAGGGGCATTAAATAGTGGTCTTGCTTATGATTTAACTACTCTTGATTCTATTGATTTAACTGATTCTAAATGGAGCGAAACTGCTATAGAATATATGACTAAAGATAGTGGTGTATATGGAATAGCAAAAGACCCTCGTCCTGCTGTTGGAATATTCTTTAATAAAAGAGTTTTTGAAGAAGCAGGTCTTGACCCAGACTTATTGTATGACCTTCAAGCATCAGGTGAATGGACTTGGGATAAGTTTGTAGAAATTTCAGAACATGTTGCTCGAGATACAAATAACGATGGAATTAATGATATTTATGCTATTCCATATATAGGAAATATATTTGAATATGCTGTTATGTCGAATAATGGAAACTATGTAGCAAAAGACAAAAATGGTATGCTCTATAATGATATTATGTCTCCAGAATCTTTTGAAGCAATTCAATGGACTGCTGATTATCTTGCTCAAGATTACGAACTTTTAACTACAAAAAATATGGGGCATACACAATCGTTTATGGATGGTCAAGTTGCAATGCTTATGGCACAAGAATCTACATGCGTTAGTTTATCTAAAAATATGACAGATGACTATGGATATGTATTTTTCCCAAAAGGTCCAAAAGCAGAGCAATATATGACAACGGTTAATAGTCCAGTTTGGATGATACCAAGTTCTTATAGTAAAAAAGAAGCTGAAAATATTACTTTTGCTCTTGATATATGAGCTTCGCAACCACCTGAATATAGTGGACCAGATGATTGGATGTCAGAACTATATCCTTTATATCGAGATGACAAATCAGTTGAAGAAACTATCAAATTAATGAAAAGTCCAGGATATATACGAACTGATTATGGAGATTTTATCTCAGGTGATGTTAAATTATCTGAATTTACTAATAACATTTATTTTGATGGAGTAGCACCAATTGAAGTTTTAGAATCTATTGAAGCTATTTGGCAAGCTGCGATTGATAAAGTAAATGCTCAAAGCAATCAATAACTAGGAAATATGTGCTACTTCTTGTAAGACCAATACAGGCGAACAGGGGACTTTATTCAGTACTACAATAAGAAATTTAAACAGATAAATAATAAAAGGAGATTTTATGAATTTGAAAAAATTTTTATATATAGGTTTAGCAACATTAACAATTGGGAGCTTAACAGCTTGTGGTGGAGATACTGAATCCGCATCTACAGAAGATACTAAAGTAGTTAAAGAGGATATTAAAGAAGAGGTTAAAGTAGTTAAAGAAGAAGTTAAAGAAGAGGTTGAAAAAGAGCAAGAAGAAGTACGAGATCTTGGTGGCTTAGTTGTAACAATTGCATCTTGGGCTGATGTGGTTGAACCCAATGAAAAGAAAAGTGCTCAGGAAGAAGCTTTATGGGAATATCGCCATGAAATGATGGAGAAGCACAACTTCAAATTTGAAGAACTTGCTCTTACTACTTGGGATGGTATGTTAGAGCTCATGTCAACTTCCACTTTAGCAGGTGAGCCCGCTGCAGAAATATTTAGATTTCAATCAAATTTCAATTTGGCCGCTAAAAATAGTGGTTTAGCATATGACATTGCAACACTTGATTCTATAGATTTAACTGATTCAAAATGGAGCAGTACTTTAATAGATATAATGACAGAAGGGGATAGTGTATATGGACTAGCAACATTTGGTCGTCCTTCAAAAGTACTTTTCTTTAACAAAAGAATTTTAGAAGAAGCAGGTATTGAGCCAGATTCATTATATGATATGCAAGCAAACGGAACTTGGACTTGGGAAGCTTTTATGGAGCTATCTGAAAAAGTTACTCAAGATACAGATAATGATGGCGTAAATGATATTTATATGCTCCCAATGCACTCAGGAAGTTTTGCACAGGCTACCATATTCTCAAATGGTGGTTCTTATCTTGGTATAGACGAAAATGGTGATTACTTCAATAATTTAGAATCTCCTGAAAGTATTGAGGCGTTTGAATGGATTGCTGACTATTGGAAAACAGATTATGATGCGTACCCATCTCACTGGAATGGGCATCTTGAGATGTTTACAACTGGAAAAACTGCTTTCTTTTTGGGAGATGAGTGGCAATGTACAGTTTTAACACCAACTGCTATGTCAGATGACTGGGGTATGGTTGCATTTCCAAAAGGACCAAGTGGAGATAACTATATTGGAATTTATAGTGATGCAGCTTGGGTAATTCCTAATACTTATACCAAAGAAGAAGCGGAAGATATCGCATTTGCTCTTGATATTTGGACCAATAAAGCTCCAGAATATGATTATGAAGAAATTTGGATGACAGAGCTCTATCCATTATATCGTGATGCTAGAGCAATTGAAGAAACTTTAGCTATGCTCAGACAACCAGAAAATGCAAAAGCATTCCACGCAAGCTTCCTTGCTCAAAATATTAAAATAAATCAAGCTTTTGATGATGTATTTTGGAATAAAACTACTCCAATGGAAGGATTAGAAGCTCAAAGAGGTCTCTGGGAAGCTGAAATCAAGAAATTAAACGAAAAATAATATTTTACTCTTATCTATGAGTAGGGTAAATAAGCAATAGAAACAATTAAATTGACAAAATAACAAAGCTTTAAGAATTATTAAAAAATGAAAAGAGGTGGGCTCATGAATTTTAAAAAGTTTTTATGTTTAACAGGTATGATAACTTTATCGCTTGGAGCTTTAACAGCATGTGCAAAAAATGAGATAGCTGTTCAAATTGAAGTGATAGATATTACAGAAATAGCAAACTCAGAAATTTCAGAGCAACCAAAAGCTGAAGATAAAATTGAAATAGTTGAGCAAGAAGAAGTACGAGATCTTGGTGGATTAGTTGTAACACTTGCAAATTGGGCGACTGTAACTGAACCAGAAGTTAAGGCAAATGCTCAAGATGAAGCCTTATGGGAATATCGTCATGAAATGATGGAAAAACACAATTTTAAGTTTGAAGAAATTGCAATGGGTAAAAGCGACACATTATTAGAGCTACTTTCCACATCTACTATGGCAGGTGAGCCAGCTGCAGAGATTTTTCGCATTCATCCGAATTTTATTGCAAATGCTTTAAGTAGCGGTTTGTTATATGACTTATCAAGTCTTGAAAGTCTTGATTTAACTGATTTTGAAAAATGGGACCCTGTTACATTTGTGACTACAACTATAGGTGATGAAACATATGGTGTAGCTCCTGCATCACGACCATCTCCAGGTATATTTTTTAATAAGCGAATATTTGACGAAGCTGGAATAGATCCAAACTTATTATATGATTTGCAAGCATCAGGTGAGTGGACTTGGGAGAAATTTGAAAAAATTAGTGACATGGTTACTAGAGATACAAATAATGATGGTATAAATGATATCTATGCTCTGCCTATTAGTACAACAACATTTTTCCAAATAGCTTGTGCATCTAATAATGGTAGTTTTGTTGCAAAAGATGAAAATGGTATTTTTTATAATAATACATTATCTGAAGAATCTTTTGAAGCGATTGAATGGGCAACTGAATACTTAAAAAATGATTATGAACTATTAACTACTCCCTCAAGTGCTTCTGCTCAAAGAGCTGCATTTACATCTGGTCAAGTAGCTATGTATATAGCAACAGAATCCACTAGCATTCAGCTTTCAAATACAATGGAAGATGATTATGGATATGTCGCTTTCCCAATAGGACCGAAGGCTACTCAATATGCAACTTCGCCAAGTAATGCTATTAGGGTAATTCCTAATTCATATACTAAAGAAGAGGCAGAAGATATCGCTTTTGCTCTTGATATTTGGTCTAGTCCACCTCCTGGGTATGAAGGTGACAAAAATTGGAAAACAGCAGCATATCCTGTATATCGAGATGACAGAGCAGTCGAAGAAACTTTAGTCATGCTTCGTGAACCAGATGTTGCACGAGTAGACTATCAGTATTTTATTGCGGGTAATGTAAACATAGGAGATTTTATTAATAGAATTTATTATGATGGAGTATCTCCAATAGAAGCTCTTGAATCTGTTGAAGCAGTTTGGCAAGCCGAGCTTGATAAAATTAATGCAACAAACTAAATTAGGGAGGAATACAATGCTTAAAAATATTGTAGTTATATATTATTAATTGTGATCCTTATTATCATATAGCTTTTGATAAACGTCCTTATGAAGAACTCTATGCTATGAAAAATGGCAGATACAATATAATAAATCTTGCAGATGATCCTAACTATGCTAACATTAAAACAGAACTTAATAAACAACTTATAGCTACCTTAACAAAAGAAGACGACCCACGTATTACAGAAAAAATCTGCCGTTTTGAACCTGCTCCTTGTACTAATTAAAATCCTATTTTTTAACTCAACCTATGAACTTCTGTTACTTTAAATAAATGAAAGAAGGTATACTCAATGGAAACGCAAATTTTTTTATATAGTGTATATGAGATTGAACTAAATTTAGAATTAGATAATGTTGTTTTTACATCACCAGAAGATAAGCAATATATAGTCAATACTTTTATGAAATCTAACGGAAAGTTAAGTGCAAGATGCTATATTGATGAAGTTGGCACATGGAGCTATACATTAGGAGAAACTGTAGTAAATATTTTTTGTACTAGACCTTCTCTTAAATTGCATGGCAAAATTAAAGCCTGTGGAAAAAATAATCGAAAATTAATGTATGAAGATGGCACTCCTTATTATATGCTAGGTTTTGAATGTGACTGGCTTTTTCATATTGATGATAAAGATGAACAAATTCCTAAAGCTACTGTTTTACTAAATGACATTGCTCAAAATAAGTTTAATATGGTTATTTGTAATTTATGGGCAAATGATGTCAAATGGAAAGAAACAGGTGGACGAGGAACTTGTTACGATTTTTCTAATCCATTTGAAACTCCATATCAAAGAAATCTTGATGGAACCATGAATTATGATGAGCTCAACTTAAAATTTTTTGATAGAGTAGATAAAATTTTTAATTTGGCTAATGAGCTAAATATAGTAATTCACTTAATGATTTATGTTTGGAATAAGTGTGTTCCATGGCCTAAATTATTTTCAAAGCAAGATAATGCAATGTTTAAGCATGTTATAGATAGGTATGCCGCATATCCTAATTTAATTTGGGACATTTCAAAAGAAGCTCTAAATTCTGCCAGTGGTGAGCAAATTAAAGAAAAGTGCAATATTGCACGAGAATTAGATCCATTTGGTACTATGCTCACTGTTCATGACGATAGGTTTTGTAGACAAAATCCATATGCTATTAATATTCATTCTATACAATGTTGGGACTATGGTATACATGAAATTATGCTTGAAATATATAATAATGCAAAGCCAAATCCTCTACTAAACATTGAACATGGCGGTTATGAGCGTGGTGTATATGATGTATTTATGGGTTCATATGATGACCCTTATATATGTTTAGAACGTAATTATATTATTGCATTTGCTGGTGCATATACCTCATATTATTGGCAAAATGCCGCATGGAGCATTGTAATTTGGAATTATCATGAGCTATTACCTTCTGTTAGACCAAATTATCATTATTATAGAAATCTATATAACTATATGGAATATATGAATTACGAGAATGCCTATCCTGCACCTGCTCATTCACCATGTCAAATGTGTATGGATGATGGCAATTATTACTATTATTTAAAGCTAAGAGGCACTAGATGTGTTACTTTAAATAACAAAAATGAACATATAGATGCTCAAACTCTTGAGTGGTATAATCCGCTCACAAATGAATTTGCAAACACTTATACGGAAGAATTTAAAGGCTATCATGCTATGCCTTGTCCATTCAACCAAGAATTTTCTATTTTAAGAATTAAACATAATTAAAAATGAATTATATTTAGGAGGAACTATATGAGATTAAATAAATTTTTATATTTGGGATTAGCAACTGTTTTAACACTTGGAGCTTTAACTGCTTGTGGTGGAGATGACGAACCAACTGTTACAGAAGAAGTTAAAGTAGTTAAAGAAGAACCTAAAGTCGAAGTTGAAGCTGTTAAAGAAGAAGTTAAA
>LJHE01000001.1 GCA_001983555.1 Candidatus Epulonipiscioides gigas | reverse complement strand
AATTCGTATATAATGTGGACTTATTCCTAAATTGATTAGGGGTTAGTCCTTTTAACTTAACTTTAATTCTTTCATTATTATAATAATTCATATATTTATTCTTTTTTGCACTCTTCAATTTTATTTTAAGGGTAGGTAGCAGAATGGTTCAAGGTAAGGTGTCTAATCATAAAATTGAGAACTGTGGGGGAGGATGCTTTTAGTAAAAAATATATAGCTAATTTATAACTACAATTAGCTCAATTTTATAAGGTATTTTTTAATTTAATAAAATATATGAAAAATATTGTAAAATTTATAATTATATGGTATTATTTTAGAAAAGTATAAAAGGAGATATTATTTATGAATTTTAAAAAATTTACGGCATTATCTTTAGGTATTATAACAATTATGGGAGTTTTAAGTGGTTGTGGAGATGATACAGCGACAAATACAACACCTAAGGAAGATATTTATACAGAAGTTGGAACATATCCAATAGTAAAAGAAGGTTATACAGATTCTTTTACAGCATTTGCTCCACTTAGACCAAATGTTACTACATATGATGTAAGCACAAACTTGTTTACTCAACATTTAGAAGAATTAACAGGAATGCATATTGAATTTATTGAATGTACCGAAGCAGAGCGTATTCAAAAAATGAATATTATGATGACTGGTGGCGATTATACAGACGTTATATTAAATGGTATGATTTCCTCATCAGAGCTATTACTTTATGGGCAACAAGGGATATTTATTCCGTTAAATGAGCTTATAGACAAATACGCTCCAAATATTAAGAAAGCTCTTGAAGAAAATCCAGTTGTTAAAGCAACTTGGACACAAGAAGATGGAAATATTTATTGTATTCCTAGAATTGGTACTAGTCTTAATAACCAAGTTGGAAATAAAATGTGGTTAAACAAAAATTGGCTTGATAATTTAGGTCTTGAAGTACCAGAAACATTAGATGATTTTTATCAAGTGTTAAAAGCATTTAAAGAGCAAGATGCAAATGGAAATGGAGATCCTAATGATGAAGTGCCTTTAACAGGTTCAGTAAAAGCTTGGAATGGAGATATAATACCGTTTATTTTAAATGCATTTATACCAGCATCTCCATCCTCTAAATATTTTAATAGAGATGAGAATGGACAAATTTATTATGTAAAAGCTACTAATGAGTGGAAAGAGTTTTTAAAATTTATGAATAAGTTAAATTCTGAGGGACTTCTTGACCCATTATATTTCTCGCAAACTGCTGACCAACTTAAGCAACTTGGTTCAAATCCAAATGCTGTCTTAGTTGGAGCAACTCCTGGTGGTCAGCCAACAGTGCTCTGTAATACAGCTGATTATGAAAGATGGAATCAATATATTGCATTGCCACCACTGGAAGGACCTGAAGGTGTTGTATCTGCTGCTCATACTCCAGATTATGGAGCATCTGTTCTTAGCATTACAAATAAATGTGATAATCCAGAAGCTGTTATAAGAGTATTTGATTATATGTATACAAAAGAAGGTTCGCTCGCAAATGAATATGGACTTGAAGGCACTGGAAGATATGTATATGCTCCAGAAGGTACTGTTAATTATTTTGGTGACCCTGCAGAGATAATTAATATATCAGCAGACGAAGCAGTTGATGTGTCTTGGAATACTATGGGTCCTAAATATAATCCTCCAGATTGGATTGAGATGTTTGGAGCAAAAGAGAACCTTAATGAAGATATGGGTAGACTGTTATATTTATCAGGCATTAATGATTATTGGCCAGTTGTACAAGATCCTGCAACTTTAGTACCTCCTCTTGCATTTACAACCGACGAATCACGAGCTATTATTGACATAGAAACTAATTTATATATGTATGTGGATCAAATGACTATGGAAATGATAACAGGAACTAAAGATATAGATAAAGAATGGGATAATTATTTAGCAACATTAGAAAAGCATGGGTTAAGCCGCCTAATCGAAATAAATCAAACTACTTTAGATAGAAAAAATAATTAAAAAATAATACTTTTCCCTATTAATTTAGGGAATTTTTTTTAAAATTTTAAAAAATCAATGTTTATTTTTTTAATTATCTGGTTATACTTTGTCTAAAATGCGTAAAATAAGGAAGGGTTTATGAAAAAACATAAATTTTTATTAAGTGGATTTTTAATTATATTAGTTTTGGCGTTTTTGTATAGAGAAAATTTGTTAGCTCTTGTGAATATAAATGAACCAACACCAGTGGTTACAATAAGTTTTGATAATGGGAAAAAAATAGAAATAGAGCTATACCCTCACTATGCTCCAAATACAGTAAATAATTTTTTGGATTTAGCAGAAACAGGTTTTTATGAATATACTTTTATAAGTCAAGTTGTGCCTGGATATTTTGTTAAAATGGGAGATCCTATCGGTAATGGATATGGCTTTCCAGGTTATAATATAAAAAGTGAATGTAAATATAATCATTTTGACAATAATTTAAGTCTTACTCGAGGAACTGTTGCTATGGCAAGGAGAAAAGACTTTAATACTGAAGGATCACAATTTTTTATTCTTACAGAAGATGCTAAATATCTAAATGGGCAATATAGTGCATTTGGACGAGTTATAAAAGGTATGGAGATTTTAGATGAGTTTGGAACATTAGAATTAAATAGTAATTATCAACCTAAAAAACAAATTTTTATTACGGAAATATCTATAGATTTAAATGACTATGTAAAATCGTCTCCAATAATTTATACTGGGGATTAACATTATTTTTATTTTTTTGGGTACAACTAATATTAACCATTGTGGTTGATTAGAGTATAGTATACAAAATACAAACAGAATGTGGGTGGTTAGATGAATAAAGGTAATTATGGAAATCAAAGTATTTCATCTTTAAAAGGAGCAGATAGAGTTCGTCTACGTCCAGGAGTTATATTTGGCTCTGATGGCATAGAAGGATGTGAACATTCTGTATTTGAAATATTATCAAATTCAATAGATGAGGCAAAAGAAGGTTATGGACAAACTATTAAGGTCACGTTACATAAAGACCATTCTATTACAATAGAAGACTTTGGACGTGGCATGCCTCTTGATTATAACGAAAAAGAAGGTAGATATAATTGGGATTTAATTTTTTGCGAGCTCTATGCAGGTGGAAAATATAATAATAATGAAGGCTCTAATTATGAATTTAGTCTAGGACTTAATGGTCTTGGAGCATGTGCTACACAATATAGCTCAGCTTTTATGGATGTATTGGTTCATAAAGACGGAAAATCTTATAAACTTCATTTTGAAAAAGGAGAAAATATAGGAGGGCTTATTAAAAGTGATGTAAATTATAAAAGTACAGGTACTAAAATTACTTGGATGCCTGACAGGGATGTTTTTACAGATATAAATATAAAAAGTGAATACTTTCACAAAATATTAAAACGGCAAGCCATTGTAAATGCAGGGATAGAATTTAATTTTATAGATGAAATAGAAGATAAGATAACTCATTATTTTTATCCTGAAGGTATATATGGATATGTTTCAGAAGTTGCAAAAGGTACAAATTTTACTAATATTATTTGTATGAAAAAGCTTGCAAAAGGAAAAGATAGTGCAGACAGGCCAGAATATAAATTAAAATTTGAGATTGTTATGACTTTTTGCAATTCATCTAATCTGTTGGAATATTATCATAATTCTAGCTTTTTAGAATATGGAGGTTCTCCTGATAGAGCCGTTAGAAATGCTTTGATATTTAGTATAGATCAATATTTAAAAAGTGAAAATCTTTATACGAAAGATGAAAAAAAGATTACATTTGTTGATATTCAAGATAGCTTAATTTTAGTATCAAATTCTTTCTCAACCATAACAAGTTATGAAAATCAAACTAAAAAGGCAATCACCAATAAATTTATTCAAGAATCTATGCAAGAGTTTATTAAAGAATACTTGCATGTCTATTTTATTGAAAATAAAGATGAAGCAGATAGAATATCAAAACAAATTTTAGTTAACAAAAGAAGTCGTGAAAGAGCTGAAAAAACTAGAATTAATGTAAAAAAACAACTTAGTGGAAGTATTGATATTACAAATAGAATAAAAAAATTTGTCGATTGCAGAAGTAAAGATAAAACTAAAAGAGAGCTCTATATTGTAGAAGGAGACTCTGCTCTTGGTTCTTGTAAACTTGGTAGAAATGCTGAATTTCAAGGAATTATGCCAGTTAGAGGCAAAATTTTAAATTGTTTAAAATCAAATTTTGACAAAATTTTTAAAAGCGATATAATAGTTGATTTGCTCAAAGTATTAGGTTGTGGAATTGAAATAGATTGTAAGCATCATAAAGATTTAAATACTTTTAATATAGAAAACTTAAGATGGGAGAAAATAATTATTTGTACAGATGCAGATGTTGACGGATTTCAAAGTGCGACACGTTCCTAAGTAAAAAGCTTAGGCACTAAATAAAGAACGTCAAGTGAATATTTAGTAGAACTAATTAGACGAGAAAGTGGAATGAGAGAGTAACGTCTTAAAACGCTTCCCCTAATACTCCGACATGCAACGGATTTAGTATGAAGTCCAATGTATGAAGCTCGGTGAAGTCGAGGGAAAGTTGCCCAAACAGGGATGGTATTGGCCGTGACAGGCGGTGATGTGACACTATACTGAGCTGTGGAAAGCTACCCAGAGGTGGGTGGTGCAACTGATACTACGGGGGTCTACAAAATGTCTATGGTGAGAATGTTTTCTAATAGGGAAAACTGACGAACTTTCGAAAGTACGGTTCTATAAGCCCGACTTGGTAGAAATGCCAAGTGCATCAAAGCATGCAGTTTGTGAGGATGAGTAAAAATTTTGATTATGAAAATCCTTATACTGTTATAGGCAGTATCAAGCAAACAGGACTAAAGAAAGCACCTAAGGACATATGCAAAGATAGTCTAATTGGAACGTGGAAAGCCAAGAACATGGAGGACTTACTTCCTGTGAAGTGTTGAAATGGAAATGGAAAGGGAAACCAATCCTATAACATTCCTTAATCTTGGTGATAGTAGAGCCATAGTACCGATGAAACAGTGATAATAAGCTGTGGAGGGATGGGCTCAAGTCGAGAGTGTAAGAGCAAAAATTAATTAATACAAGATATTTTAACTTACATTCCGATGGAACGCCGTGTGAGTTCGAAAGTCTCATGCACGGTGTAGAGTGGGGGAAAACTTGAAGATAACATCAAAAGGTTACCTATCACTATTAAGAACGCTTATTCTTGCTATGTTGTATACTCTTACTCCAAGTTTAATTGAAAAAGGTAAGGTATATATAGCTGAAACACCATTATATGAAATTACTACTAAAAATAAAACTTTTTTTGCTTTTTCAGAAAGTGAAAAAATTAAGATTTCTTCTAAATTAAAATCAAAATATACTTTACAACGCTCTAAGGGACTTGGAGAAAATGATCCTGATATGATGTGGAAAACTACTATGAATCCAGATACTAGAAGACTTATACAAGTTATGCCACAAGATAGAGAACAAACAAAGAAAAAATTTGATTTATTACTTGGAGATAATTTGCAAGGAAGAAAAGAATTTATTAAAAATTCAGGATATCAGTATCTTGAATTAGCCGATATGAGTTAGAACAGGGGGAATGTTTATGAATGTGATTAAACAAAATATATCAGATACACTTGAAATAAATTATATGCCGTATGCCATGAGCGTAATTGTTTCAAGGGCATTACCAGAAATAGATGGGTTTAAACCATCTCATAGAAAACTTTTATATACAATGTATAAAATGGGGCTTTTAAAGCAATCTCGTACAAAATCTGCCAATATTGTTGGGCAAACTATGAAACTTAATCCACATGGTGATAGTGCAATATATGAAACAATGGTTAGACTTACAAAAGGATATGATGCACTTAATGTACCATATGTAAATTCTAAAGGTAATTTTGGCAAAGTCTATTCCAAGGATATGGCATATGCAGCTGCAAGATATACGGAAGCTAAATTAAGTGATATTTGTGAAACATTATTTTCGGATATTGAAGAAGAAAGTGTAGATTTTGTGGATAATTATGACGGAAAAATGAAAGAGCCTGTGCTCTTGCCAAGTCGTTTCCCCAATATTTTAGTAAATGCTAACCAAGGCATTGCAGTTGGTATGGCAAGTAATATTTGTGGGTTTAATTTAGGAGAAGTTTGTGATGGTACAATAGGATTTTTATCAGAAGGTGACAAGTTTGATATATCACAATATATTAAAGCTCCAGATTTTTCTACTGGAGGAGAATTAATTTATAATCAAGCTGAAATGAGACATATATTAAAGAGTGGCAAAGGTTCATTTAAAGTCAGAGCTACGTATAAAATTATAAAAAGCGAAAATTGTATAGAAATAAGTCAAATTCCTTATACTACTACTATTGAGGCTATTATTGATAAAATAGAAGATCTTGTTAAGTCTGGAAAAGTACGAGAAATAAATGACGTAAGAGATGAAACGGATTTAAATGGATTAAAGCTCACAATAGATTTAAAAAGAGGAGTAAATGCAGATGTTTTAATGCAAAAACTTTTTGTTATGACTCCTTTGCAGGACTCTTTTAGCTGTAATTTTAATATACTAATTGATGGTCATCCAGTTGTTTTAGGGGTGCAAGACATTTTAAAAGAATGGTGCTCGTTTAGAAAAAATTGTATTATTAAAAAATATAAATTTAATATTAATAAATTAGAAAAAAGACAGCATCTTTTACTCGGTCTTAGCTATATTTTACTAGATATCGATAAGGCAATTGCTCTAATTAGAAATAGTGAAAAAGAATCGGATGTAATTCCTGCTCTAATGAAAAACTTTTCTATCACAAATTTACAGGCTGATTTTATAGCAGAAATCAAACTGAGAAATCTTAATAAACAATATATTTTAAAATCTATTAAAGAAACTAAAGAATTAGAAAAAGAAATTAAAAAATTACAAGGGATTATTAATAGTGAAGAAAAACTAAAAAAGGTTATAATAGATGACCTTAGAGAAATCAAGAAAAAATATGATACGCCTCGAAAAACAAAGCTACTGCTAGATTCTGAAGAAGTCTTAGTACAAACGCATCATCTAACTCCTGAATATAGGGTCAAGATTTTCCTAACTAAGGAGCAATATTTTAAGAAAATTTCGCTTGCATCTCTTAGAAGTGCTGCCGAACATCGTCTAAAAGAAAATGACGAAATAATTTTAGAAATTGAAGCGAGTAATAAAACAGAGCTTTTATTTTTTAGCAATAAAGCTCGAGTTTATAAGCTCAAAATGTATGATATAGAAGATGTAAAGGCTAGTCAATTAGGAGTTTATCTACCAAATTTATTAGGACTTGATGAAGACGAAAGGATTATTTATGTTTATCCTACTTTGGATTATAACGCAACTGTTTTAATAGGATTTAAAAATGGATATGTTGCAAAAATTCCTCTATCTTTATATGTTACTAAAACAAATAGAAAAAAACTTGTAAATGCTTATTATTCAAAATCTCCTTGTGTTGGTATTATAGTATTAAAAGAAAATGAAACTGCTTGTGCACTTCGAGAAGATGGTAAAAAAGAATATTTTAAAAATAATGATATTGAATTTGTACAAAAGCGTGATAGTCAAGGTGTTAAAGTAATTAGTGTTACTAAAAAATATTGTATGCAAAAATTGTATGCTCTAGACAGAGATCAGGTTAAATAATGAAAGGACTGAAATTATGGAAAATTTTAATGCAGAAAATTTTGATATGGAAAAACTTATTGCAAGAATTAATGAATTAGCTAATAAGAAAAAAAGTGAGGGTCTTACTATTGAAGAAACCGAAGAGCAACAAGAATTGCGACAAGAATATCTTCAAATATTTAGAGGAAACTTTAAAAATCAGTTAGCTCATACAAAAATCAAAACTCCAGACGGAAAATTGCATCCATTAAAATATATGCCTGCAGAATCAAAATAGTGAACTACCCCCACTTATAGTGTGAAGTGGGGGCTTCTCAGTCAATAGTAGTATTCTACTAAGTTTCCTTGAGCTATCCCCAGAGTTCATATGGTTCTTACATTGGTCTTACATACTACTTCCAGCTTTAACAAATTATTTACTGCATAAGCAATTTATCTTACTGTCTATAGATGATGGAGTATTCTTGCTATTTTTAGATAAAAAATATAATTTTGACATAAATATTAAGATATAATATAATATTTTAAGAATATATAATATTGTTTTGGATTAAACTCTCATAATCTAATATTTTTTTTCATATATTATTCTAAGTACAAGCTAGGATTAGAAATATAAATAAATATAAATAATAAAGGAGGACTTTTCTTGGACTTAATTTTTATGCTAAAAGCAGGAATTCTTGGCATTATTGAAGGACTTACAGAATTTTTACCTGTTTCATCAACAGGACACTTAATAATATTTTCAAATTTATTAAATTTTTATAGTCATACAAATAAAGAGTTTGTAGATATGTTTAATATGGTTATTCAACTTGGAGCAACACTTGCAGTAGTGTATTTATATAGGCAAAAAATTATGGATACGATAATTAATTTATTTCCATCACGAAATGTGCCAGCACAAAAAAGCGGGATGTACTTTTGGATAATGATATGTATATCTTGCTTGCCCGCGGCTGCCATTGGAATTCCATTTGATGATGTAGTGCAATACTATCTTTTTAATCCATTAGTAGTTTCAATTGCATTATTTGTAGGGGGAGTACTTATGATTGTAGCAGAAAACAATCTTAGAAAACGTGATAATAGGTCTTTATCACAATTAGTAATTACACCAAGACAGGCTATTATTGTTGGACTTTTTCAAGTTTGTTCGATTATTCCTGGTGTATCTCGGTCGGCTTCGACCATTATAGGAGGATGGGCTGGAGGGCTAGGAACAGTAGCTGCAGCTGAATATTCATTTTTCCTAGCAATACCCATAATGTTTGGGCAAGCTTTTCTTAATCTTTTAGATGCTAGAGGGAATCTTGTGCCAGAAGAATGGGCTGCTCTTTTTGTAGGATTTTTAGTTTCATTTGTAGTTGCGATTGCTGTAATTGGATCATTCTTAGACTTCCTAAAAAAGAAACCTATGAGATATTTTGCAATATATAGAATGATTTTTGCATTCTTAGTTTTAGCTTATGGATTATTCTTTCCATGGAAATAATTTAGGTGTTGCTCTAATGCAATACCTTTTTTTATAATTGATTTATATAAAAAAAGAACCTGCTACGTTCAGGTCCTTGAGAGAGCTATTTACTTTCAGTCATCCAACCATCAACTTTTTCTTTGATAGCTTTTTTTAAAGTTTTAGCTTCTTCTTTAGTAAGCTTGCCTTCTTTTTGACCTTCTTTTATGGCTTTAGAATATTCTTTAACAAGTTGTTTTTTAAATTTTTTAACTGGAATTTCCCCTTGTTCAAGAACATCAACTAATTTTTTACCTTCTTTAATTTGTATTTCTAAATCTTCTTGTTTTATGCCTAAAGTAATTAAAGAAGCTTGTATTATTTTAAAGTTATCAATTGTGAAAGCTGCATTTTCATCTTTAACATCTTTTTTTTCAGTTTGAGAATCCTTTTTAACTTCTCTTGTTTCTTCTGTTTTTTTAGCTTCTTCTTTTTTTGTTTCTTGCTTTGTTTCTTCTTTTGTTTCTTGTGTAGCGGTTGTACTTGGTGCAGAAGTTGTACTTGGAGCAACGGTTGTACTTGGTGCAGGAGTCACCGTGGCCGTAGTTGGTACCACCTCGATTAGAGAACTTCTAGTTGTGTTAGCTCTTGGAGCGCTATTGCATGCAAATACAGGAGCAGCTCCTATAACAAGAGACATCACAATAGCTACGGATTTTAACTGGCTGTTTTTCATATTTATTTCCTCCTAAATTCTTATATAAGGTTATGATATGATTTTTTTGAATTTCTATTCAACCAAATTTGACCAATTTAAAAATTTTTTTTATATTTTAAAATCTGATGTATATTTTAATTGTTTTAGTATATACTACCTAAGAATGGTTTTTTTCTCAAAAAATAGCAATTTGAGTTATATTCCGAAATTTAAAAGAGGAGAATTTGTTATGTATAGTTATATTAAATGCAACAATTGTGGCTATGATTTATCAGGTCCCGAATTTTTATCAAATGCAGTTGACACTACTATTTTTAACAGTACTGCTATGCATAGTGATCTATCTGTACTTGAACTTAGTCAAAAAGCGCAAGATGATATTACCTGTCCATTTTGTGGTCAAAAAGGGGATTGGTCTTTTTAGGACTATCCCCTTAATATTTAGGCTGAGGCCCATTTTTATATCTACTCTGCAAGTAACATCTTATTTATATTATGTAAAATATACTCTCTGTCAGTAGTTACATCATAGAAGCCCTTTCCGCAATATAATCGTTGTATGTCAATAGTACGCATGTCGCTAAGCTGCAATCTAGTTAGCATGCCATTTTTAAAATCACTAACAGCAATATCTAGCTGAAACTCTGGATCAGGAGGAAGTGAATTTGCTTTTACAGATGTTGTAGGAATAATTATAAATTTACTCTTAAAATACTTAAAAACATAGCACCAATGCCCTCCATATAGTTCTTTTGGAAAACCTCTTGTAAGATTAAAATATGCTAATTGATGCACTTTAGGAAATTTTTTAGGTCTATAAAACGTAGTTGAAGGATCTCCAGTTTGTTTTGGTGCCAAATTATCATAAAAATAGGATAATTGTCCTACTTGATATTTTATATCTGTAACAAATCCAGGTACATCAGGATAATTTTTCATATTTGATAGTGCTTCTCCTATTTCTTTCATTTCTTTTTGTATCTGATTAGTGTCCATTTTAATAAGCCCCTTTCTGTTAACTTTATATTACAAGGTTATTATATCATATTATGTAGTAAAAAGGAAACAAAATTTTAACATTTCCATAAAGTACCTATAAAGGTAGGATTTGTAAAGATAAAAAAGAAGCCTAAGCTTCTTCTATAATATATATTTATTTGTATTTGTAATAAAAATTTCCTTCATCTTTACTAAACCATTGATTATTTTTTCTAAGTTCAAGATATGCATTATAAGCTTTTTTCAAAACATATCTTTCATCTGAAAATTTCAGAAGATGATAAGCTTCATGATATTTATAAAATCCAGCATCTAAAAAATATTCTTCTCTTTGAGGTTTTGTATAGAAACTAGTTGTTTTCATTAAATACCAATGAACACTTTTATTAATTATATCATCATTTCCTTGAAAAGAATATTGACTAGTTCCTACATATTTAACAATATTTGCACTTACACCTGATTCTTCTCTAACTTCTCTTACGGCAGTAACTTGATGTGTTTCACCTGTTTCAACAGTTCCTTTTGGAAGAACCCATCCTACATATTTGTTTTTATAATCCTTATATAGAATAAGTAACTTTCCTTTATAAATAACTACACCTCCACAACTGACAGTTTCTATCATATTCTCACCTGTCTTCCTCCAAGAATGCCAATTAGAGTTATTATAAACAATTTTGTTATTTTTTACAACAAAATTCATTAATTCCTATTATTTTCTAAAAAATTTTGAATTATATTTTTTGTAATATCCATTGAACTACCTTCTTCATTTTCAACTATAACTGAAAAAGCTAAAGTATTTTCTCTATCTTGTGCAAATCCTATGACCCAAGAATGAGCTTTTTCACCTTCATTTTCTGCAGTGCCGGTTTTTATTCCAATAGTAGCATTTATATTACTAAGAGCTCTTCCAGTACCTCCATTAACAACACCTATCATTAAATCCTGAAGCTTTTTTGCCATGTCTTCTTCTATAATACTATCGTATAATATTGGTAAATTTGGTTCTTTACCGTCTATATAATCTATCATATAAGGCTCCATTAAAACACCATTATTTGCAATCATTGCAGCAATCATTGCCATATGAAAAGGAGTCACCAAAGTTTTTCCTTGTCCAATATAAGCTAAATATTTACTAAATGTATTATCATCTTTTTTATCAAATTGGCTTACTTTTACTGAAGTAGTAGTAGGTAAATAAGTATTAAATAAAAAATCTTTTGCAATACTCGCTAATTTTTTGTAACTAATATATTGACTTAAATTCACAAAATATGTGTTACATGAATATTTAAAAGCATCATTTAAATTAATTGTACCATGAGCATTATGATTATAGCAACTTATTGTATTTCCATCTACATTAATTTCACCTGTACAGTCATAGGTAATATTTTGATAAGATTCAGGGAACTCATCTATAATAGCATATGCTAATAATATTTTAAAAATTGAGCCAGGAGGATATAATCCTTGTGTTGCTCGATTTAGCAAAGGATTATTTGGTTGAGCTAACACTTCTTCAAAATCTGTTGCTCCTATATTTGGGTTAAAATTTGGTGATGAATATATTGCACGTATTTGACCTGTTTTAGGTTCAATTACAACTGCAGCACCATTTTTGTCTTTAAAAGATTTCTCGATAACAGATTGTAAATTATTATCTAATGTTAAATGTATATCATGGCCTGTAAATTTTTCTTTAGTAAATAAATTTGTTATTATACTCCAAAAATTATATGTTGGTGATAGTAAAATTTTTGCATAATTCTTTTCAAGACCATACTCACCATATTCTAAATATCCTACACTTGTATTATATCTACCATCAAAAATATAATCTCTAATATCATTTATATTTTCTGTAAGAGCAGTTCCATTTATGTCATAAAAATTTCCACGTAATACTCTATTTTCTAATAAAATTAGACGTTTATTATATTGGTTAAATCCAAGCTTGCTAAACCCTGAAATATATATAGTTCTTAAAACACAAATTCCAAGCAAAATTCCAAGTATAATCATTACCTTAATAATAGATTTATTTCTTTCTTCCATTTTTTTTAGTTCCTTCATCATTGTAATATGGTAAGTAAAATAAAATAAAAATCATTATAATAGAACTTAAAATTGATGAGCCACCATAACTTACAAACGGAAGCGTAACTCCAGTTAAGGGAATAATTTGTAAAATGCCTCCTAGTATTAAGAAGCTCTGTAATATTATAAATGATGTATATCCAAGAGCAATATATTTTAAGAAATCATTTTCTAACTTTATTGCTATTATACAACCAAAAAATCCTATACAAAAAAAACTCAGTATTACTAAAAAAGCAATTATTATTCCTAATTCTTCAACAATTGCAGCAAATATAAAATCTGTAGTTACAAATGGGACATTTTTTGGCGTGCCAAGATAAATTCCGCTTCCTAAAACTCCCCATGTACCCATTGCAAAGAGTCCTTGTACCATTTGATATCCGCTGCCTAAAACATCATTAAAGGGATTAATCCAGTTTAATACTCTTTGTCTAACATGGGCAAACATTGCTGTAAAAATTAATCCTCCAACTCCACACAAAACCCCTCCAATAATGAGATATAATAATTTTAAGGTATGAATATAAAATAATATTAAAAATACTCCAAAATATAAAAATGCTGCACCTAAATCTCGTTGAACTAAAAATATTGAAGAAATAATACTAGTCAAAATAAAAAATTTTAGAACGGGTTTATTTATCTCATTGTTAGTTAAAATACGTGCTCCGATTAATACATATAAAATTTTGCCTAATTCTGAAGGTTGAAAAGAAATAATTTCTAAATCGACCCAATTTAATGCTCCATATATCCTTTCACCAAGTATAAAAGGAAGTAATAATAAAATTAATAAAATTGGCGTATAAAATTTCATTAATTTTTTATTTATTATAAAAGAAAATAAAACAACAATTGCAAGTCCTGCAAGAACAGCAACAGTTAAAAAAATAATTTGTCTTCTTGCAAGAAAAATATTTAATCTATTTAACATTATCATAGAAATAATAATCAAATATAAAATTACTGCCCCCATTATTTCTAAATGACCTTTAAGTACATAATAAAAAACACTTATAATTATTATCATTAAAAACCAATTTATAAATAAGTAAGAAATATTTTCAAAATCTTTTATCATTATTATAATCATTGGAAAAGTAAATAATGCAATTGCTATTTTATATAAATGAGACTTTACAATATAAGGTTTTAATTGTTCTTGTCCTAAATTTAATACAAAAATTAAAATAGCTAAAAAATTAATTATATATCTACTAAATAAAATAAATAAATCCAATAGACCTCTCCTTTCATTAAGTTAATTCATTAAGAATTTTTTTTATTTCTTGTGCACTTTCATTATTAAAGTCTAATCTAATACTTGACAAATTTTTAATATTTTTGAAAAACATAGGTTTAAAGGTTAGAATTTGCATAATACAAGCTTCACAGTCAGTTTTTATTGACCACCTAATATTTTTTCTATCTAGTAAATAAAAATTTTCTTTATTTTTACAATTACCATAATGATTTAATAAGCACTGTCTAGTTGTCATAACAGGATAATATCCATATATTACTTTTTGAAATGGGAAATTTATATTTTTAAAATCATTAATCTCTTGAGAAATAGTAATTTTAGATGCTCCTAAATTTTTATAAAATTGAGCATGTTCACTATTATAAACATTTAAATTATAATCTATTTCAAAGTTAGCTCCTAACTTACTAAATAAATTTACTTGTCCTAAAGTTTTACATAAAAAAGCAATATTATGCTTTCTGGAAAGTTCTAATAAATAACTCTTATATTTATCAAATTTTTCACTATTCATAATATGTGGCAATACAATAACAATATTTTTGGCTTTTTTTATTATTTCTGTTAAATTATAGCCAAAAGGATAATATATTGTATCAATTTGATTAAATTCTAAAACAGCATCAAATTGTTCTTTATTAGATACTTGTACACATATTTCTGAATTTTTAGATATTTGAGCATCTTCCACAGATACATATGGTCTAATTTTTATATCAGGAACATATGTTATGAGCTCAGATAATTTTTCTACGGCTGCTCTTTTAAGTTCATTTATTTTAATAATAGATAAAAATGTATTTTCATCTAAATGTACTTCAATATTTTCTATTTTAAAAGGAGTGTTTCCAAGCTTTCTAAGTTTTTCTTCTACTTGAGCAAGTGTAGTAGGCATATTTATGGCTTGTTCAAGTATATCTCCTGTTACTTCAACTGATATATCCTGACAAGTTAGTTTAAGTGTTATATTCTTACCTAGTTTGCCATAAAAATATGCGTTAATTTTACGTTTTCTTATGGGTTTCTCATATGTTTTTTTTAAGCTTTTAATCAAATTATGTTTTTTAGTTATATAGACTTGTGCACCAATATCAGCATGCTCTAATTTTAAATTAAATTCACTATTTTTTTTATATTCTTTATTTAGACCAATTCCAATATGTTTATGAGCATTCCAAATTTCAATGCCATCACCTTTATTTAAATCATATTTTGTATAAATAGTAGCTATTTTTGTAGTTTTATTAAATTTTATAATTTTTCCAATATTTAGACCAATATTTTTAGGACTAATTTGTGCCATCATTTTTATGCTAGGTTTTTGATTATAATATCCAGTTGAAAAATTTCCTCTATTAAAAATAGCTTTTAAATTATCTATATCATTTTGAGCTATTTGATAAGTTACGTTATCTATATATTTTCTGTAGGTGCCAACAACGCTTGCAACATATTCAGCTGATTTCATTCTTCCTTCTATCTTAAAAGAGTCAATGCCAGCATTAATTAAGTCGGGTAAAATTTCAAGTGTACATATATCTTTTGGAGATAACAAATTCATATCTGATGTAATACATTGATTATCTTTATACAAACTATAAGTCATTCTACAAGGCTGTGCACAACTTCCACGATTTCCGCTTCTATCACCAATTACACTACTTAATAAACATTGTCCAGAATATGAATAACACAAAGCTCCATGAATGAAAGTTTCAATTTCAATATCTATGTTTCTTTTTATATGAATAATTTCCTCAAGAGATAATTCTCTTGCTAGTACAACACGACTTATACCCTGCTCCTTGAGAAATAATACATCTTCACAACTATGAGCACTTAATTGGGTGCTCGCATGAACTTTTAAATTTGGAAAATATTTTGTTACTATATTTAAAATGCCTAAATCTTGTATTATAATTGCATCTACTCCAAGATTTTGAAGTTCGCCTAAAAATTTATAAACTTGTTTTAGTTCACCTTCTTTTATTAAAGTATTAACCGTTATATAAACTTTTATTCCTAATAATTTACAATATGTTATTACTTCTTTCATTTGTTCATAATTAAAATTATCAGCATTAGTTCTTGCATTAAAACAATGCCCTCCAAAAAATATTGCATCGGCACCATTTTCAATAGCTGCATATGCATTTTCAATTTTTCCTACTGGAGCTAATAATTCAACTTTTTTCTTATGCATTTTTTTCTCCTTTAATGAATACTTCTTACTGACAATTTATTCCCAATTCGGTTAACATTCTCCCGCTACGAGTTCTTTTAATTAACCCTTTTTGTAAGAGATAGGGTTCGTATACATCTTCTAAAGTTTCAATTTCTTCTGATAATGTAGCAGCTAATGTGCTCAGTCCAACAGGTCCACAATTAAAAGTATTTTTTATTGTAGTTAAAATTTTTCTATCAAGCTCATCAAGACCATTATTATCAAGTCCTAGCATTTGGAGCGCTAACAAACAATGTTTCTTATTAATATCAGATTGGTTATATTTTATCTCTACAATATCACGTACACGCTTAAAAAATCTATTTGCAAGACGAGGAGTTCCTCTTGAACAATTAGCAATCTCAAGAGCTGCTTGTTCATCTATTTTAGTATCTAAAATATTAGCAGTTCGTGTAATAATTTGAGCTAGCTCTTCTAATGTATAATATTCAAGTCTTTGGACTATACCAAATCTATCTCTTAAAGGGGAGCTTAACATTCCCGCTCTGGTAGTTGCTCCTATTAAAGTAAATTTAGGTAGATTAATCCTTATAGATTTTGCTCCTGAACCTGTGCCAACCAAAATATCTATAAAAAAATCTTCCATAGCAGAATATAAAACTTCTTCAACAAATCTAGGCATTCTATGAATTTCATCTATAAATAAAATATCTCCATATTTTAAATTATTTAGTATAGCAGCAATATCACCTGGTTTTTCAATTGCAGGACCCGATGTAACTTTAATATTAGTTTCCATCTCATGAGCAATGACCCCAGCAAGCGTAGTTTTTCCAAGTCCAGGTGGTCCATATAAGAGCACATGATCAAGTGATTCTTCTCTTTTTTTTGCTGCTTTTATAAAAATTTCTAATACTTCTTTTGTTGCTTTTTGACCAATATATTCAATTAATGTGAGTGGTCTAATTGCAGTTTCATTATCTTCTAATTGTAAATCAGTAGATACTATTCTTCTTTCCATTTTATCTTTATCTCCAATTCTACATAAGCAATCCAAGAGCTTTTTTAATAATTTCTTCTACGCTATCACTATAAATATATATAGCATTTACAGCTTTTGTAGCTTCTTTTTTATTATATCCAAGTGCAACAAGAGCAGAAATTGCTTCTGTTATTAAATCTGGTACCGTATCTTTAATGTCAATATGTTCTATAAGCTCAAATTCATTAAGCTTATCCTTTAGCTCTAATATAAGTCTATTTGCAATTTTTGCTCCAATACCTGAAACTTGAGTAATAGCAGCACTATCTGCATTTATAATATAACTTACAAGATTTATGCCATGTAAACCCATTAATCCAGCAGCAGCTTTTGGTCCTATGCCATTAACTGATATTAATTTTTTAAAAAGTAATTTTTCTTGTAATGTTAAAAAACCATATAAATCGTAAATATCTTCTTTTATATTTTCATATATATATATTTTGGGAGTATTTTCAAATTCAGGTAGTTTTCCTGACATAAAAATCTCATATCCAATTCCATTTACTTCTAATATTATTTGATTTTCGTATTGTTCAGTAACAGTTCCTATCAAATATCCTAACATAATCTTCCCTTCCATTTCCATTTTGTTTGACTAAAAAAGACCTCGCAAAAAATGCGAGGTTTTAAAAATTTATTTAGGCAATAAAATTTTTCTTGATAAATTAACTCTACCTTGCTTATCAATTTCTATAATTTTAACTTCAATATTATCTCCGACTTTTAATACATCTTCAACATTTTCAATTCTATTATGAGCTATTTGAGAAATATGAACAAGTCCTTCTTTTCCTGGAGCTAATTCTACAAATGCTCCAATTTTTATAATTTTTACAACTTTACCTAAAAATACTTGACCAACTTCTAAGTCCTTAGCAATACCTTCTATTATTTCAATAGTTCGTTTTGCATTTATTTCATTATTAGTACAAATTGCAATTCTACCATCGTCTTCAATATCGATTTTAGCGCCTGTTTCTTCAATTATTTTATTAATGGTTTTTCCTTTTTGACCAATAATTTCACTAATTTTTTCAGGATTAACACGGATTTGTGTGATAAATGGTGCATGTTGAGATAAACTTTGGCGAGGTGTTTCTATAGCTTTTAACATAACTTCGTCTATAATATATTCCCTAGCAATTTTTGTTTGTTCAAATGCGCCTTTTATCATCTCATTTGTAAGACCTGCAATTTTCATATCCATTTGAATAGCAGTAATTCCTTTTTTTGTTCCTCCAACTTTAAAATCCATATCTCCGAAGAAATCTTCAAGACCTTGTATATCTGTTAATAAAACAAAATCATCATCAGTTTCACCTGTGACAAGACCAACTGATATTCCTGCAACTGGAGCTTTAATTGGAACACCTGCATCCATAAGAGCAAGAGTTGAGCCACATATACTAGCTTGAGAAGTTGAACCATTTGAGCTTAAAACTTCAGACACAAGTCTTATAGCATATGGAAATTCTTCTTCTGCTGGTAACACTGGTATAAGTGCACGCTCTGCCAAAGCACCATGTCCAATTTCTCTACGACCAACTGAACGTGGTGGTTTTGCTTCTCCAACAGAAAAAGGTGGAAAATTATAGTGATGCATATATCTTTTTAATACATCTAATTCATCAAGACCATCAATAATTTGAGCTTCACTAAGAGGAGCAAGCGTTGTAATTGTAAGAACTTGAGTTTGTCCTCTTGTAAACATACCAGAACCATGAACTCTTGGAATTAAGTCAACTTCTGCACTTAATGCTCGCATTTGGTCGATTTTTCTACCATCTGGACGTTTATGTTCTCTTAAAATTTTGTTACGTACAATTTTTTTCTCATAGCCATAAAAAGCGTCTTCAACATATTTAACTGCTTCTTCGTCTTCTTGAGCTATTATTGCTTTAACTTCTTGCAACATTTCATCTAACTTTGCTCCTCGAGCTAGTTTATCAGTAGTATAAATTGCTGCTGACATACTTTCTTCACCAACAAGTTCGCATACTCTATTATAAACATCTTCTGGTATATGATATTTTTCATAATCATAATTTTTAGGTTTACCACAATCTTCCTTAATAGAAGTAATAAATTCAACTATTTTTTGATTGGCCTCATGTCCTTTATAAATTGCTTCTAACATAAGTTCTTCTGAAATTTCATTTGCACCTGCTTCAATCATCATAACCTTATCTTTAGATGAAGATACTGTAAGAGCTAGCTCACTTTTTTCTCTTTGTGCTAGTGTAGGATTAATTACAATTTCATTATCAACTAGTCCTACAAAAACTGAGCCTACTGGTCCATTAAATGGAATATCAGAAATATCTACTACTAAAGAAGCGGCTATCATAGAAGTAATTTCTGGTGAGCAATCTTGTTCAACAGACATAACTGTAGTTGTAATAACAACATCATTTCTATAATCCTTTGGAAAAAGAGGTCTAAGAGGTCTGTCAATAACTCTTGATGTTAAAATGGCTCTATCTGAAGGTCTGCCTTCTCTTTTTAAAAATCCACCTGGAATTTTTCCTATCGAATATATTTTTTCTTCATAGTTTACACTAAGTGGAAAAAAGTCCACTCCTTCTTTTGGCTTAGGACTTGCAACAGCTGTAGCTAATATACAAGTATCGCCATATGTTACAAGAGCTGCTCCATTTGTAAGTTCCGCCATTTTCCCAATCTCAACTTTGAGCTCGCGGCCTGCAAGCTCCATTTTATATGTTTTAATCAAATCAAAACCTTCTTTCTATATTATATTAAAGCTCCACTTGTGCAATTTTACAATAGCTCAAATATTTAAACTTTCATAAAATTGCACACCAAGTGAATGCTTTTTTAATTAAAAAAAAGGGCGGAAAAATCCCCCCCATTTAATACTATTTTCTTATTCCTAAATCTTTAATAATAGAACGATATCTATCAATATCTGATTTAATAAGATAATCAAGTAGACCACGTCTTTTACCAATCATAAGGAATAGACCACGACGAGAATGGTGATCTTTTTTGTGAGCTCTTAGATGCTCTGTTAAATGATTAATTCTATTTGTAAGAAGTGCTATTTGCACCTCAGGAGAACCAGTATCATTTTCTGTTCTTGCATATTTTTTAATAATTTCTTCTTTGACATCTTTTGTCATTTTAATGCCTCCTAAAATAATCTAGCCAATTACTAAGAAAAGGTCGGAGATTCCTAAATTCTGAGTAAAGGCGAATTTTATTTAATCAGTATATCACAGCCAAAAAATGTTGTAAAGTAGCTAATTGTTTTTTCTTTATCAATAGTTATTTGAATTTTTAATTCATTCAAACTTGAAAACTTTTTTTCTGATCTAATAAATGTAAAAAAATTAACTTCTATTTCTTGATTATAAATATCTTGATTAAAGTTAAAAATATTACTTTCTATCACTTTGACTTTTCCATCAACTGTCGGATTATATCCAATATTAGTTATTGCCAAAAATTCTTTATTATATACTTTAACTTTTGTAGCATAAACTCCATTTTTAGGATATATTACTCCTGGTTTTGTTGAAATATTTGCAGTTTTAAAACCTATAGTTCTTCCAATTTGTTGTCCTTTTATAACTTCACCAGTAATTTGGTAAGTATATCCTAGCAAATTATTTACTTTTTCCAAATTTCCTTCTATAAGATATTGTCTAATTTTTGTACTAGAGATTGTTTCATTGTCAAGTTCAAATTTTTCAATTACATAGAGCTTAATACTATGTTGTTGACACATTATTCTAAGCTCATTTGTCCCTGCTTGTCGATTTTTCCCAAATCTGTAATCTTCTCCTACAACAATGATTTTTGCCTTTAGATCTTGTATAAGTATTCTAGTAAAAAATTCATATGCATTCATATTAGCCAATTCTAAAGTAAAGGGATAATCAATAAAAATATCTACTCTAAAGTTTTCTATAATTTTTATTTTATCTTTAGTAGGAGTAATAATTGCTTTTTGTTCATTATTTAAGACCCAAGTTGGATGTGGATAAAAAGAAAGGGCTAAAACCTGTAGGTTTCCCCTATTTTTATTTGCTGTTTCAAAAAGCTTTTGATGTCCAAGATGCACACCATCAAAATTACCAATTACAACTACACTATTTTTTTGGATTATTATTTTTTTTGTATGAGATATATATTTCAATTTAACCTCTCTTTATATTATAGAACATTTTTTCTACCACTAATTTATTATCGACTAATTTGTATAGACCAATAAAATTATTTAAATAATCATAAATTCTAAAAAAAGATCCTTCATCTTTATATTTATCATCAAAATTTAAAGAATTTCCGTTATATAATACCTTATTGAAATTTTCTGATATAGTTATTTTAGGATATTTTTCAAACATACTTTCAATAGTTTTTATATATTTTTCTTTATTTTCTTGAAGTTGAGATAAAGTTATACTATCTTCAATTTTAAAATCGCCAACACTAGTCCTAGTAAGCTCGCCCATATATGCACCGCACCCAAGCTTTTTGCCAATATCTGTGCATAAAGTTCTAATATAAGTTCCTTTTGAGCAACTAACACTAACTGTAAATCTATTATTATTTAGTAGTTTAAGTTGTTCTAATTTAAATATAATAACTTCTCTTGAAGGTCTATCAATCACTATATTTTTTCGAGCAAGTTCATATAATCTTTGACCATTAATTTTAATTGCAGAATACATTGGAGGAATTTGCTCATATTTTCCTATAAAAGTTTTTAATACATCTAAAACTTGATCATTAGTTACATTTACAGGAAAAGTTTCTACAATTTCACCAGTTGAATCCTCTGTTGTAGTGTATGCTCCTAATATAATTTCTGCTTCATAAGTTTTATTTAAATCACTTAAATATGAAACAATCTTTGTAGCTGCACCTATACATATGGGCAAAACACCTACTGCTTCTGGATCAAGTGTTCCAGTGTGTCCAATTTTTCTTTGTTTTAAAATCCCACGTGCTTTTGCTACAACATCGTGGGAAGTAAAACCTTTTTCTTTATAAATATTAATTATTCCATCCATAAAATTTTATTTATCCATAACCTCATGAATAATTTTTGCCATTTTCATTCCATACGCAATTGAATCATCAAGTTTAAACGTTAGTTCTGGAGTATTTCTAAGATTAATTCTACGAGCAAGCTCTTTGCGTATAAATTTTGACGAATCAATTAGAACTTCAAGAGCTTCATCTTTTTTGTTGTCTTGTAAGACACTAATAAAAACTTTAGCATTTTTTAAATCAGTTGTAGTATCCACTGCGGTAATACTTACCATAGTATTTTTTATGCGAGCATCTTTAATTTCTTCTCTAATTATTTCCGAAATTTCTTTTCTGATTTCTTCATTAACTCTTACTATTCTTTGGTTTGCCATAACGTTTTTCCCTTCTCTATCTTTTTATTTCTTCCATTACAAAAGCTTCAACAATATCGCCTTCTTTAATGTCATTATATTTTTCAATGGTTATACCACATTCATAACCTGTAGCAACTTCTTTTGCATCATCTTTAAATCTTTTTAAAGAATCAAGTGCTCCTTCATAAACAACAATACCATCTCTTACAACTCTAACACCTGCTCCACGGGTAATTTTACCATCTTTTACATAGGCACCACCAATTGTTCCTATTCCTGAAACTTTAAATGTTTGCCTGATTTCGACATGACCAATAACAACTTCTTGATATTCAGGATCAAGCATACCTTTCATAGCAGATTCAATATCTTCAATGGCTTTATAAATTATTCTATAAAGTCTTATATCAACTTTTTCTTTTTGTGCCACAGAAATAGAAGTTTGATCGGGTCTTACATTAAAGCCGATTATAATAGCTCCAGATGCAGATGCCAAAGTTACATCTGACTCGGTTATAGCACCAACCCCACCATGAATAGTTCTAACACGTACAGCTTCTGTTGAAAGTTTTTCAAGACTTGATTTAACTGCTTCAACAGAACCTTGAACATCAGCTTTTACAATAAGATTAAGTTCTTTAACTTGACCTTCTTGAATTTGACTATATAAATCATCGAGAGAAACTTTTTGTGGAGTATTAATAACCATTTTTTCTCTTCCTTGCGCTTTAACCTTTTCTGCAACTTGTCTTGCTTGCTTATCATTATTAGCAATATAAAACATATCTCCACCAATTGGAACCTCTGATAGACCAAGGATTTCAACCGCAGTGGATGGTGTAGCTTTTTTAACTGGCTTACCTTTGTAGTTATTCATAGCTCTAATTCTGCCATAAGTTTCACCTACAACTATAGGGTCTCCAATTTTTAAAGTTCCATTCTGAACTAAAACAGTTGCAACAGGACCTCTGCCTTTATCAAGTTCAGCTTCTATAACTGTTCCACGTGCTTTTCCATTAGGATTTGCTTTTAAATCTGACATTTCAGCAACTAATAAAATCATTTCCAATAAATTGTCAATTCCTTCTTTTTTTAGAGCTGAAACATGCACACAAATTGTTTGCCCGCCCCATTCTTCTACCAAAAGACCATGTTCTGCAAGTTCTTGTTTTACACGATCAGGATTTGCTCCTGGTTTATCAATCTTATTTACAGCAACAATAATTTGAACATTAGCTGCTTTTGCATGGTTTATTGCTTCAATAGTTTGAGGCATAACACCGTCATCAGCGGCTACAACAAGAATTGCAATATCTGTAACTTGAGCTCCTCTCATTCGCATAGCAGTAAAAGCTTCATGACCTGGTGTATCTAAAAAAGTTATTTTTTTGCCATTTAAAGTAACAGCTGAAGCTCCTATATGTTGAGTAATTCCGCCAGCTTCTCCTGTAGTTACATTTGTAGAACGAATTGCATCTAATAAAGAAGTTTTACCATGGTCAACATGTCCCATAACAACGACAACAGGAGGTCTTTCCACTAATTTAGATTCATCATCATCTTCAGCTCCAAAAATTTCTTCTAATAAATCTCTTTCATCTTCTTTTTCAACTAAGACATTAAAAATTTCACCAATAACTATAGCTGTATCAAAATCAATTTCTTGATTCATATTCATCAGCTTGCCTTTTTTCATCATTTCTTTGATTATTTCTGTTGCTGATACACCAATTTTGTCTGCTATTTGTTTTATTGTTGTAGTTGCTCCAACTTCAATTACTTTTATTTCATCAGCTACTGAATTAATTGTATTTTCTTCCATAGTTATTACCTTTTCTTGTCGTTTATTTTTTTTAGGTTTTTTTACTTTTTTAGTTAAATTGTTAAGACTTGGGGTAACTTCTTTTTTTAAATCATTACTTTGCGGTTTTTTAGTAATTTGCGTTTTTTGCGCTTCTACCTTATGTTGCTTTGGTGGGTGATTTTGTTTATTTGTGTTGGAGATGTTAGTTTGTTGTGTTTTATTTTCAGAAGGTGTAAATTTTGGTTTTTCGGAAATAGTATTTCCTGATTTTTCTTTATCAGTCTTTGTGTTTGTAATTTCTTTACTTTTCATTCCTATATTTTTTGTGAGTTTGTTTGCTTTAAATTTTGACATCTATTCACCTTGTCCTTTTCATTCATCACTTATAAATTTATTTTCTATTAATTCTAAAATTTTTATTGCTAATTTTTCGTTAGTTATACCAATTACAACTCTATATTCTTTTCCAAGACATTTTCCAAGTAATTCATTTCTACCCCATATTTTAATAGGAATATGCCTATAATTACATTTATCATTAAATAATTTCTTAGTATTGTTAGAAGCCTCTGTTGAAACAATAACTAAAAATACTTGATTATCTAAAACAGCTTGTTTTACAGAAAACTCTCCTGAAACTAAATTTCGTCCCTTTTGAGATAAGCTAAGAAGTTGATATATTTTATTCATCTAATTCACCTAATAAAATTTCATAAATTTCTTTTGAAACTTTTCTTTTAAATGCTCTATCAAGACCTTTGTTTTTTACAACTTTATTAATACAAGTTTCATTTTTACAAATATATGCTCCTCTGCCAGAGCTCTTTAACGTAAAATCTACGGAAAATGCTCCTAAATTACTTTTTACTACACGAATTAAATTATCTTTAGGTTTCATTAAACCACAACCAATGCATTTTCTAATAGGTATTAATTTCGTTGACATATGTTTTTTCCATATCTATTTCTTCTGCTATATTTTCCTTAATTTCCATATCTATATCTTCTGCTATATTTTCCTTAATTTCCATATCTATATCTTCTGCTATATTTTCCTTAATTTCTATATCTATATCTTCTTCTATATCTGGAGCAATTTCAGGAACTACAGGTTTCATAGAAGATGCACTTTTTATGTCAAGCCAACAACCAGTAAGCTTTGCAGCAAGTCGCACATTTTGTCCTTTAATTCCAATAGCCAGACTTAAAACATCATCTGGAACTACTACAATGGCATTTTTCTTGGTTCCTTCTCGTGTATCTTTTTCCCCTATAATAACATCAATTACATCAGCGGGACTAAGAGCTTTTTTAATAAATTCAATCAGATCTTCGCTCCACTGAACAACATCAATCTTTTCGCCATTTAATTCTTCAACAACAGAATTAATTCTATAACCTCTTTCCCCAACACAAGAACCTACGGGATCTACATTTGGATTATTAGAATATACGGCAATTTTTGTTCTAGATCCAGCTTCTCGAGCAACGTTTTTGATTTCAACAGTTCCATCATGAATTTCAACTACTTCTTTTTCAAATAATTTTTTAACAAGTTCAGGTCTAGTTCGAGAAACAACTATTTGTGGCTCCCATTTAACTTTAACTCCTTTTTGCTCATTTTGGTTAAAATCTTTTACATCAAGCACATAGAATGCCTTTTTTCTATCTCCATATGCATTTCCCGTAAATGATTCATTAATAATAGCTTCAGTCATTGGTAAAGATGCTTCTGCAAATTCTAACTGAACAATATAACCATTTTTGTCTTGTCTGCTTAAATCACCTCTAACTATATCACCTACAGATTTGATATATTTATCATATACCATTTGTCTTTCAGCTTCTTTAATTTTATTTAATACAACATTTTTTGCATTTTTTGCTGCAATTCTTCCAAAATCTTTAGGGGTAATTTCAACATCAACCATATCACCAATACTAGTATTTTTGGTTATTTCTCGAGCATCAGTTAATCCTATTTGTAAAATTTTATTTTCAACTTCCAAATCATCAACAACTTCTCTTGTAGAAAATACTTTTACAACACCAGTTTTTTCATTTATGTTAACTTTGATAATTTGTTTACCTTCGCCCAAATTCCCATAATGTTTTTTGCAAGCCGCTTCAATTGATTGAACTATTGCTTCATAAAGTTTTGCCCTATCTATTCCCTTAGATTCAACAATTTGGTCTATTGCTGCCATAAATTCTTTATTCATTTAATTTTTTTCCTCTCTAAAAAGTAATAGCAAGCCGTATTGTTGCTACATCTTTTAAGTTGAAACTTTTAATTTCATCTTCCACTTTTATTTCAACAATATCATTCTCTTTTTTAATAAGCTCTCCTTGATAGTTTTTTTTACCATTCACTGCTTTATATAATTTTATATCAACTAATCTACCTGCATACTTAATAAAATCCTTTTCATTTTTTATAATTCTATCAAGACCAGGTGAACTAACTTCTAACATATATGCAGGTTTTATTGGGTCTTTTTCATCTAATATTGGTTCAATAGCTCGGCTTGCGGTGGTACAATCATCAATACCAACACCGCCTTCTTTGTCAATATAAATCCTTAAAAAATAGTTTGCTCCTTCCTTTTTAAATTCAACATCAATAAGTTCAAGTCCAATAAGTTCTAATGGCTTTGTAATAAGAAAAGTTACCTCTTCTATAATATTATTTTTATTCATAAGTCAACTTCCTTTTTAGCTTAACGTATTAAAAGAGTGGGCCGTTAACCCACTCTTTCATGTTAAACTTATTAAATTATTTCCATTATAAGGTATATTTTTGAAAAAAGCAAGGGGGTAACATAAAATTTCTTAACATATAAATAAGAGATAGTCTAATTCAAAAAAAGGAGAAATAAATCTTAACACGATCTAATTATTACAATAATTTTACAATACAAGAAATATATGTTATAATATAGTTATAAAAATTTAATACTACATATGATGATATTAAAGAAGGGAAATTATAAAAGAAGGGAAATTATAAATGAAATTTTGTTATAAATGTGGAAATGAAATTGATAGCGAAGCAGTTATTTGTCCAAAGTGTGGCGTACAACAACCCAATAAGGCATTGATTGTAGATGATGGGCATATTGGTTGGGGAGTTTTAGGGTTTTGTATTCCTATTGTTGGGTTAATACTTTTTCTTGTATGGAAAGATCAAAAACCAAGAAATGCTAAAAAAGCAATCATAGGAGCTCTATTTTCTGTAATTTTATTAGCCGTTTGTATTTTAGATATATTTAGTTCGGAGCTTAAAACTTTTTTTATTACTCTTTTTTAACTATCACTTGAGATTATTTTTTTATAAATATATTTAAATGGGAGTGGTCATAAATGAAATTTTGTTTAAAATGTGGCGAAGAAATTGATAGTGAAGCAGTTATTTGTCCGAAATGTGGCGTACAACAATCCAATATGGTATCAACTGTAGATAGTGGGAATATTGGTTGGGGGCTTTTAGGATTTGTTGTACCAATTGCAGGGTTAGTACTTTTTTTAGTTTGGAAAAATGAAAAACCGAAAAATGCTAAAAAAGCGGGTTTAGGAGCTCTGATTTCTGTATTAACAATAGTTGCATTAATAACAATATTTGTAGTTGTTAATTTTTCAATAGTATGGTGATATGTTAAATAGGAGGAATTATAAATGAAATTTTGTTATAAATGTGGTGAAGAAATTGATAGTGAAGCAGTTATTTGTCCGAAATGTGGCGTACCACAATCCAATACGGCATTGGTTGTAGATGATGGTAACATTGGCTGGGGGATTTTAGGGTGTTGTATTCCGATTGTTGGGTTAATACTTTTTATTGTATGGAGAGATCAAAAACCAAGAACTGCTAAACAAGCAGGCTTAGGAGCTCTGATTTCTGTGATTTTATCAGTAGTAGGTTATATTTTTTATTTTATAGTGATGGGAGTAACTCTTGGAACAATTAACGCTTAAAAATTTTTTGCCTATACTTTGTGGTTGCCATCAAAGAGCAGATAGATCATTTTTCTACAAAGGTAAAAAATTTCCAGTATGTGCAAGATGTACTGGTGAACTTATAGGGATTTTAATTGCAATTATCGTTAGTTTTTTTATTAGAATTTCTTTTTTTTATTCTTGTCTTATACTGTTACCTATGATTATAGATGGCAGTATTCAAATACTAACATCATACGAAAGCAATAATATAAAGCGAGCAATTACTGATTTTCTATTTGGTGTAGGTTTAGTTATGATAATGATTCAGGTTGCTCTTTTTTCAATTAATATAGGTATTGAATTAAGTCAACTATTTTCTCATTAAAGAGGGACACAATTTTCTGTGTCCCTAAAAATTTATCTATTTTATTGTTCCTGTGAACTACTCCCACTTATAGAAGTGTGGGCTTCTTGCGTAAGCTGAACCAATGTTCATTATAGGTTAGGAGCTTTACATAAAGTATTAGAGCTTAATTTTTTATAATTTGTAAATCAATTTCGTGACTAGTTGAAAGTTGATTTCCGTCCCAAGTTAATTTTATTATAGTATAATCTCCGTTTTCATAGGAATAGCCATCTCCGCTGTCTTGATAAAGATCAAACTCAGAGCTAATATTTCCATAGATATTAATAAAGAGCTTAGCTGTTTCTGTTTGTTTAGTATTTTCAAGTGAGTTGTTGCGTGGAATTATTGCTCCTTCACGAACAAATAATGGGATTTTTGTAATATCAATATTAATGCTAATATATTGGCCACCTTCATATTTCTCGTTAGTATAAAAATTATACCAATTAGTACCTTTAGGAAGATAAATTTCTTTATTTTTTGGAGCATTAGCAATTGGTGTTGAATTATTTTCATAATACATAGGAGCTGTGATTGGGCAAACTAGAATATCTCCAAACATAAATTCATTTTTAATTTCACAAGCAATTGGGTCATTTGCAAAATCAAATGCTAAAAGTCTCATTATTGTATAGTCTTCAAAATATACTTTAGCAGCAAGTGAATATATATAAGGAATTAAAGTATATCTAAGTCTGTTTGCTTTTACTAATGCATCATAAAACATATGGTTTTCTTCATCATCAAAGAGCCACATCTCTCTTCTAATATCTGTTCCATGACTTCTAAACATTGGCATAAATACACCATACTGAAACCATCTAACAAATAATTCTTTATACCCTAAATCTGCAAGACCATCATTATATTTGCCTTTCCAAAACCACTTTTCTCCATATTTAATAAAAAAAGCTCCTATATCTAACGTCCAATATGGCAGTCCAGAAGCACACATATTTAACCCAGCTACTATTTGATTTTGGAGCGTTTCCCAAGAAGCGTATGTGTCACCTGACCATACAACAACACCATATTTTTGACCACCTGTATAACTGCTCCTTGTTAAGTTTAACACACGTTTTTTATCTGTAACTTCTCTTTGACCTTCATAAATTGTTCGAGCATGGAATAGGGAATAGGCATTTGTGAGCTCAGCAGGTAGATATTTACTTGCAACCTCATAAAATCTGTAAAAATTATAGCTAGGTTCTCTTTTAAAACTTCCTGTAGTCCATTCGGGACAAAATGGCTCGCTACAATCACACCAAAAAGAATCGACACCTTGACTAAATAACCCTTCATTTGTTTGTTTAAAATATAGTTTTCGAGCATTTTCATCTAATGCGTTATAAATATTATGAGCTGGCAAAAATAGATTTTGCTCTGCAAATTCTTTATAATTTTCAGTGGTATTATGCATATTTGGCCACATTGAAATCATAAAATGAATATTTTGTTCTCGAAGTTTATCTGTCATATATTGTAAATCTGGAAATCTATTTTTATCTACAGTTTTTTGACCCCAACTGTCACCTTCCCAAGAACGCCAATCCATTACAATGCAGTCTAATCCGATATTTCTATCTCTATATCCCTTTGCAACTTCCAATATCTCATCTTGTGTTTCATATGCCTCTTGAGATTGTACAAAACCAAAAGCCCAACGTGGTAACATCACTGCTTTACCTGTTAAAGCTCTATAGCCTGATATTATATTGTCAATTTTCTCACCAGCTATAAAATAGAAATCCATTTCAATTTCAGCTTCACTATAAAAGTATGTGCCATATGAGCTATCACTAAAAATAGAAGGACTTCCTGTTGAGAACAATATACCATATCCATATGTTGAAACGAGCATTGGAATGGCAATCTTTAGATTAGCTTGATGCAAATATTGTGTAGTATGTCTGAGATTTAAATCACCTTCTTCTGCTTGACCTAAACCATAAATTTTTTCGTTTGTTTGAAACTGTAAGCTAAGACGTGTACGATATAATTTTTTATCAAAAGCAGTTGTTGATTTTTTTATAACTTGTTTTTTGCCATCTGGAGTATCTTCTTCTTCAATTTGAATATTATTATCAACTACAGTTTTATATGAATCAAATTCCATCAGCTGATGACTTTCACGCTCTGCTTCTTGTAAGAGCAAACTACCTTTTTTACTAAAGTATTTAATTTGCCCTGTTGATTTAATTATGTGTATATTTAGAGAATTAGTGCTCAACACGTAATAACTTGCTTTTTCATTTAATGACCAGCTCGTATAAGTCTTTTCGGTATCAATTCCGACTCCTAGTGTTTGTGTAAATTCACTTCTTTCAGTATATGTTACACGAATAATTTTATCAGTTTGCGGTTTTAATCTTAATAGTCCCCTATCAGATTTAAATATAACATCAAAATCTGTTTTAACAATGTCTGTTATTTCATATGAAGTTTTTGGAATTACTTTTAACATAGAGCGCTCCTTATTAATTTTTTTATAGGATTTAAGACAAAAAATCCACTATCTTTATAGGACAGTGGATAAGAATCTCTATTTTAGGCTACATTAATTTTATTTCTTTTTAAAGGGGTTGCCAAATGATTTTAATTTTATTTATTTATATACTTTACAGGACGATTATTTAAATCTTGTGTATCATGACTATTACCTATATAATATTCGTTAAATCTGTCTAATTGTTCCTGTGAAATTTCTAATTGCTCGCTTAAAACATACCACTCAACATTTTCAGATAATGGAGGCGTGGTTAAAGAACCAATATAATGATAAAATGCCAAATCTTCAGGTAACAATTCAGATACTTGCATTTCAAATCCATTTGTCAAATCTTCATCTTCAATCTCATCTAGCATAGTTTCAAATGCTGAATTTTCTTCACCAACATTAAATAATACACCTATAACAGCTAATCTACCATCTTCACTTTTGTGTACAAAATGGGCTTCTACGTCAGAATATACACCATTTATAGTATGCTCACTTGGAGAATGAAAATGTATTTGATCGAGTGAAAAGATACGATTCATAAGAAGCGCTTCTCCATCGACATCAAGTTCAATACTATGACCTGTGTCACTAACTTTAAGTACTTTATTTTCAAAATTTAATTCAGGTTCATCATATGTATGTGAAAATGTGATTATATCCTGATTGATATCAATTGGAGATTGCATCTTTCCCGCTTCAAAATACCAGTCATCTTGGTTATCGTACGAAAAATGTGAGTGGTCCTCATGTGCTCCAATTTCTAATGTAGTAGTAAGCTCATCTATATATTCTTCTTGAACTTCTAAAATTATTTTTCCTTCTTCAGCATCAGATAAATCAATGGATGTGTTAGATATTTGGCCTGTTAATAACATCATGCCTAAAAGTACAGCTAAATTATTCATTTCATATCACCTTTATTATTAAAATTTTTATTGTACAAATTTAATTATACTACTAAATATTTATATTTGCAATATAAAAAATAAAAAATTAAACAAATATTTATTTTCTACATTCCTTGGTAAATTGAGCGTTGAAGCACTTTTAAATGCAACATATTCTAGAACAGCGTGTTTTTGATTATAAAATTTCAATAAAATTAACCAAATCAGTATCAGGAGCAAATGTAAAATCTATGGTTACATCAGAATTTATATAAGAATTATATAAGAAATTAATATTCCAGTATCTGTATATTCTGCTCCATATAAATTTGTAATTTGTTCTCTTGTCATGCCAATAGTTGCTCTCTTATCTGTTACCATCTGAAGTTAAAAATTTATAATTATTTAACTAATGTTTTAATTTTATACAAAATTGTAAAAAATCGAATTATTATTGTATGTAGGACATATTATATAAAAATAATGAAAATTAGGAGGTTATTGAAATGAAATTTTTACAAAAAATTAGTAAATTGTTTTCTAAATATACTTCTATAATTGTAATATTAGTTGCAATATTTACTTTTATAGTACCATCTTCAATGAGCTGGGTGAACTTCAAACTATTTACAGACCCTGTTGGGAATAATTTCACAAATCAGTCTATAGTTTTAGGTTTAATTATGTTTAGTATGGGACTAACATTAACCACAAAAGATTTTAAAAATTTGGCAAAAAAACCACTACATATTGTTTACGGAGTTACTGCTCAATATATTGTAATGCCACTAATAGCATATCTGCTAGTTAAATTATTTAACTTGCCTGTTGGAATTGCTCTTGGTTTAATATTAGTCGGATGTTGTCCAGGTGGCGTATCATCTAATATAATGGCATACCTTTGTGGAGGGGATGTTGCATTTTCTGTTGGAATGACTACTATTTCAACTTTGTTATCACCAATTATGACTTCATTTATGGTTTCATTTTTAGCAAATGGAGCAGAAGTTTCTATAAAAGCATTACCAATGTTTGTATCCATTATTGAAACAGTAATTATCCCTATTTTATTTGGATTTTTATTAAATGCGTTATGGGGAAAAACGCGTATTTTTAAAGAGATACAACTTATAATGCCAGGTGTAGCAGTAATGGGACTTTCTTGTGTTGTGGGTGGAGTTATTGCATCACAGGGTTCAAAATTTTTCACGTTAGGACTCACTATTTTTAGCTTAGTGGTTGCACATAATATTATTGGTTATATATTAGGATATTTAATAGGTCATTTTACAGGTATGAATATTTCAAAGAAGAGAACTATTTCCATAGAAGTAGGAATGCAAAATGCAGGACTTGCAACTAATCTTGCAACCACGTCAACACAATTTGCAGCAGCTCCAGATAGTGCAGTAGTTGCAGCTATAGCTTGTGTATGGCATTCAATCTCAGGAGCGTTAATAGCAGGTGTCTTTAGCATTATAGATAATAAAAAAATTTCTTCAAAAAAGTTAGCTGAAAAATAATATATTGCTCGTTTAAGTTTATGGACTTTATTTTGTTCATAAACTTTTTATTTTTTCCCTTTGAAATTAAAGGGACAGAGCTATTTTAGAAAAAAAATTTAAAAAATTTTTCATTTTTACTTGACAACGGGGGGGGGGTATATATAATAAAATAAATCTTGGTAAATTTTGGAATGAGAAGCTAAGATTTTATTTCTCATTTAGGTATAATTTAAATTTCTCATTCATATTAGTTTCAATCAAGGCAATAAAAATTTTAGGACAAGCTAGGCAAATTAAAAATTAATTTTTAGAAAAAAAGGAGAATTATTATGAAAAAATTATTTGCAGTATTAGCATTAGCAGTAACAACTGTTGTACAAATGCCCGTATCAGCTCAAGCAATTCCAGTAGGCTCGGCAGCTCAAACAATATCAGGAGCTACTATAGATATATTCAATGATGGAATTTATTTAAAACTAACTGACGCAAATCTAATAACTTCAGCTATAATTGATATTAAGTTTTTAAATGATCTTACAAATCCAAGTACACAATTTATTGGAATGTATAGCGTACCTACTAAAACTGCTACAGTAAGTAATGGTAGTAAACTTACAATCAATTTAAGTGATGGTAAAATTTTATCAAGTAACAATGAATTTCATGTAGCAGCGATCAAGATGCCTTATAACTCTATTGTATCTGTATCAGTTTATACTATATTGCAAGATGGGACTTCTAAAACTTACTCTAACTTTACAACAAATTTTAAAGAGGGAAATTTGCCGATTGCCACTCCAGGCGGAGACTTGCCAGATATGGGGGTAATAGGTGGAGGTGGAAATTCTAATAATAATACAAGTCTTTATCCTATCAATAACTAAGTAGGCTGTGGCAACACTTTCTTTGTATTAATAGTTATATTACTCTATATTTTCTACTGATAAAAAAATTAGCTATAAACATACAAAAATACTGGAAGTAAATTACCAAGTAGCATTATTAAGGTATTCTGAACCTATAATTTACTTTAACTAAAGGTAATTCAAGTGAGATAAAGCTAGGAGATTTAAGTCTTGGTAATTTATTTCCTGTAAAAACACACATTTATAGTAATAAAAATAGAATTAGAAATAATTAGAAAGGGAATAAATGATATGAAACTTTTAAAAAATAAAAAAATAAAACAAACTTTAGGTATTACACTAATGGTCTTATCACTTTCAATGACAGTTGAAGCTAAACCATTTTCAGAAACACCAACAAGCCATTCTGTTATGACTAATTTGCGTACTAGTGTAGATGCTCCTGTTTATACTTCATCTTCTTTAAGCACTAGAGGCACAGAAAATCCATATAAGGAATATTCTGTTGCAGAAATTTGGCCAACTGACTATTTCGAGCTATTAGAAATAAACGGAGATGCTATAAAAGTTCGATATGGCACATCATCCGGTGATAAAATAGGTTGGATTAGAACAGATGCAGTATTTTTAAATAGTAGCTCTGCTAAGGTAGATCATGATTTTACAGCACAAGCAAAAGTTACTACATACAGAAGACCAGGCGGGTCTTCATATGGACATATTGCAACAGGAGATAGAGTTTATTATATTGCTACATCTGGTGAATATTGTCAAGTTTTATATAATGTAGGCTCTGCTTCAAACCCAACAGGATACAAACTTGCATTTGTGACAGTTAGTGATTATAACAAAATAAAGGGTCAACCGTCATCTCCAGAAGATACAAATTCAAACGTTACCAATAGATTAAATGAAATTATTAATTCACAAGTTGGAACGACACACAGAGATAATAGCTATGGACTTGGAAAACAATGCTATGAGTATGCTCATAAAGTATTTAATGACTTGTTTTCAAGAGGAGTAACCGTTGTCGGTTCATATAATAGTAATTCTAAATATTATTTTGGTAGATACACATCATCTGATGTAACTCGAGTAGGCTTACTTGAACCAGGATATGGTTACGATGCTCTTAATAATTTGTTTGATCAAGCACAACCAGGAGATTATATTCAAATGCAACGCAGTACTGGAAATCTTAATCCACATAGTATGATTGTAGTTAGTGTCGATAAAAATAACAATACAATTAATGTACTTGATGCTAATAGTGATGGCAGAAATACTATTAAAACACATAATTTCACTTATCAACAGTTCAAAGACAAAAATAGAGGTGTTTCAATTTATAGATATAATAAATAAAGATATTTTAATGGGTCAACTTATTTATGAGCTGACCCAATTTTAATTTATTTAATTACTTCTTTAAAATCTATAGGTTTAAGAGTTGAACCAGCAGTTAAAACTCTGCCATCTCCTTCTAATGCTCCAGCGTCTGGTGTATCAGATGATGTAATTCCTTCAATTGGAATACCACCTTTATATGCTGGTGAAGTTTCTACAAGCCTAAAATCTCCTTTTGTTGCATTTACAAAATTAGAGCCTCCAGTTTCATAATCAAAAGAAAAATTATTCTCAGGATTAAACATATAGCCAACTGTAGCACAATGCTCAAAAAATGCTTGTAAATCATCAGTTATTAGACCTTTTTTTACTGGAAGAGCTACAGACTTAATTGTTCCGCCTGTTCTCGTTAGATGTTGAGCTGAATAATTAAGTTCATTTATACCAGTTTCAAATATATTATTAGCAAAATGACCATTGCTCATTAATCCAGTTGCATCTTCTTGCTTTAATCCATCTGCTTTTAGCTCTTCAAAATTTGCTATTTCTATATTCCATAAATTAATTGTTTTATCAACATTCCAACCTGTATTATTATAAAATTTAATAGATTTATGCATAGAATTATAACGAGGACCCATATATAACATTGCTCCAGCAGGTAAAAAGTTATCTAAACCAGTATCATAGTTATCAGCCACTATATCATAAATCAAATTGTGATGAGCAGTATAATTCTCAATATCCTCAAGATAGATACCTAACATAAATTGCTTTAAATATCCTCCAGATGATACTGGAACACCTTTTACATCATGAATTTTATTGTAAGCTATTTCAGAACCTTTTATATCATAAGGACCAATTTGACCCGTGCTTTCAGCTGAAATTGCACCAGCGTCTTCACTCATACTCATAGCTCCAATAAATTCATTATGAATTATATCAGTTTTATTAGAATTACGTAATCTAATTTGAAATCTTCCGTTATCTCTAAATGTACAATCTTCTATTAATGTATCAGCTGCTTTTGTAGATATACCCGCTGTAAAAATTCCAATCCAACCAATGTCTTCTATTATACAATTTGTAAAAGTATTACCTTTTCCGCCCATTAGAGTAAATCCACCACCCCAAGTATGAGCAACATGAGTATCTTTAAACGTATTATTGCTTGAATTTTCCATATAGATACCAGTTTGATCTGTCATTCCATCACCATAGTTAGTAGGTAGCCAGAATGGATGTAGATATCTCATCGAGCAAGATTGCATCATTAAATTATTAGTATTTTTTATGCTAGCATTACCAGCTTTAAAATTAATTCCATCTAAAATTACATTGTCTGCTCCGCTTATTAATAATACTTTTTCTCTAACTTGCATTTCAATTGAAAGGTCGTTTACATCTACGCCTTCTTCTGGTAAATAATAAATTTTATCGCCTTCGATAAACCATTCACCTGGTTTATCGATTAGATTTTTATGCATAACTGTGGCAAATCCAAATCTATGATACCAACCTGGTTCTATTTCATTGCCATCAACCCAATGACTTCTATTAACAGCATCAAATTCTAAAGTATCAGCTTCATTGGAAACAACATGACCGATAGGGTATTCACGATTTTTTCCAATTAACCCTCTAAATAATCCTCCTGTTAAGTCAACATCTGGAAGGCCAGTTAAAAATGTTACAGTACCCGGTCCATTTTCCAATTTGAAAATATCTTTCACTTCTGAATATCCGCTACCTTCTTCTGTTGGACTCATCATACTATCAAGTGTTCTATTAGGATGTCTTGCCATATCTCCCATTACGCCATTGGTAAATACCTGTGAAAAATCCAATGTGGTTTTTTTCCATTTTTCAGGAACTGTTGCAACTTTTACTCCAGGAGTTGGATGGTCGATTGCGTCTTCCCAACCAGTAACAGCTTCTGTACCAGTTACAAGAACATAGTCATCTTCAAAATTTTTGATTGTAAGATTATCTTTTGTAATATTTAGAGCTTCTCTATAAATCCCTTCATGCACAATGATTGTATCACCAGGAATTGCATCTTTTATTGCTTCAGCTATAGATGTAAAACTATTTTCGTCAGCCGTTTGAGCTTCTCCCCAAGGAACTTCCTTAGCAAATACATGAATTTCCATATTGATTGTACGCTCTTCAACTAATGGTTTTGATGGTACTTTAGTGGCAGTATCTTTTTGCTCTTCTTTAACAACTTCTTTAACTGGCTCAGGCTCAGTTTCTACTTTTATAATTTCTTGCTCTTCTTTAGACTCTATTCCTTCTTTTTCTTCTTTTTCTTCAGGCTTAGCTTCTATTTCTAGCTGAGCATTTGTAACTTCTTCGGTGGTGCCAGTTACTATGTTCTCATTATTGACTTCAATTATTTGTATTACTCGCATTGGATCTTGGTTAACAACAAATCCAGTTATAACCGCTGATATTGCAAGAGCTCCTAATAATCTATTTCTAAACTTTTCACTCATAATACTTTGCTCCTTATATAAAAATTTTTACATAATTATTATAACATATGTGCATTAAATTAACAAATATTTTTTATTTTTATATAAATTATTAAAAAATGACTTATTATAAAAATAAGGAGATTATTAAAAGGAAAAATTTACAAAAAATTAGTAAATTATTTTCAACTTCTAGTTCTATAATTATAATAGTAGGTGAACTACACCCTCCTTGAAGTAACAGCAGGTTGCTCACATAATAAATGTTTATTTTGTACTATGTATGCAAAAACGCCTTTTAAACTGTCCCCTATAGCTCATGTTGAAGAAGACTTACAAGAATTAAAACGTACGTATGGTACAGTTAATCGTATTTTTTTAGTAAATGGAGAANCATTTATATTATCANCAGACAAATTAATTAAAATAGGAGAATTAATTAATNCATATTTCCCAGAAATAGAAACCATTACTTGTTATGCTTCAATTAAAAGCTTGAAAAATAAAACTGTCGAAGACTTAAAAGTTCTTAAAGCATTAAAATTTGATGAATTTCATATAGGTCTTGAATCAGCATATGAACCTGCTCTTATTCAAATGAATAAAGGATGTACCAAAAAAGAAGTCTATGAAAATATTGAAAAACTTAATAGAGCAGGTATGATTTGGGATGCTATTGTTATGACAGGCGTTGCGGGTAAAGGAAATGGAGAAATCCATATTAAAGAAACAGCTGAACTTCTTAATAAATTTCCACCTTACATGGTATCTCTTATGACAACTTCAGTTTCTGAGGGAACTCCGCTGGAAAAAATGCGAGATAATGGTGAATTTATAGAATGTACAGAACGTGAAAAAATTGAAGAAGAAAAATTATTATTGCAACTTTTAGAATTTAATGATGCATATTTCTTTGGTGCTCATAATTATAATTTAATTCCTATTAATGGATTACTTGCTCAAAAACTAGATATAATTAAATGTATAAATAAACAACTTTTAAAAATCGATACAAAAATATTAAATGGTATTTACAAAAGGGCAAATATTTAAAATTTAGCATTGACTAATCAATTAACNNAATGTTGAATATGGTAGTGCTGAGCATGTAAATCAATGTGTTCGTTTTACTGGAGAAATGGCATATGAAACAGCTAAAATTATTTGTCGTGAGAAAAATATTTCTACTATAGAAGAATAGAAGAATAGAATAATAAAAAAATAAAGTCTTGCATTTATATCATAAAATATGCAAGACAATTTTTTGTTTTAAAAGTCTTTTTTTCTATTTTTAAATATATTTGTTATTAAAATTAATAAACAAATAACAATTGCAATAATTATTATTGGTTGCCATGTGTCTATTATGCTCTGGTATACAGCTATCCAATTATAATCTTCAAACATTGTTGTTAGCTNCTTTCTTTAATTAATGCTTTACTAGACATATAAGTCGCTATAAAATACAAGCCATATATAGCCATAAATAAAATTATCGTAATAGAAAGATTTGTTGCTATATGCAAATTCATAAATACTTCGATTAATTTTATTATTTCATTAGTTTCTATAATCGAATATATAGTGGCAATTGAAATTGGACAACCAAAAAATACACCAACTTGCACAAGCATACTTCTATTTAATTGTTTGTCGCTAACCCCTATTTTTCTCAGTAATCCATATCTTTCTATATTGTCTGACACTTCTGTTAATTGTTTAACCGAAAGCAATGCTACACAAATAAGCAAAAATATTATGCTTAAATAAAAACACATAAAAATATAAATTGCATACATCCCATAATACATATCATACATCATATTTGTTTCTGTATAACCATAGCCACTTGTGTCATCAAGCCCTACAGGTATCAAAGGTTGCAAAACATCATCTGGATTAATGGCAGGTTTATATTGAACTAAAAGTATGTTCCAATATTTCTGTAAAGATGATATAACTTTATCAGGAACTACCAACGAACCACGGTCATTATTGCCTATTGATGTCATATAAAATGTTTTGCTTATTATATTATTATTTGCAGGTTTTAAAGTATTTCCAGCTATAGTTATTGAATTAGCGTTATTATAAAATTGCTCCATATATTTAATAGTTCCGTTATAATTGCAATTCAAATAAAATTCATCTTCGCCTAACATATATGCCTCTTTACCTTGTAGCGACATAGCCTTATTAAAATCCGATATGGATACCACTTGTATAGGGCTATTAGGTAAGTCCATATCTATCCTCCATAAATCTAGTTCTTGATTTACTAAAATATCACCATAAGTTATATCCGCATTATAAACACTTATTTCTTCAATAGCCTTGGCATATTTTTCTAAATCCAAATTATTATTATACAGATACTTTACTATATCACTTTCACCATTTATCTTAATTTGAGAGTACACATTTAGGTCATAAGGTACTTGCTCATTAGATAATCTATTTACTTCAAGTGCCATACTAACCCCTGTTGACATTCCACAAATTGTTATTGTTAATAATCCTGTTACAATAGATAAAATGAGCAAATTTGAAGTAAATTTACTATTTATTTGACTGATAACAAATGAGGTTATCCCTTTTAGATAAATTCTTTTATTAGATTTTATTAAACCTGTAATAACCATAGTTCCAGAATAAAATAATAATATTGTTCCTATTCCAAGACAAATTATAGCAGTTTGTATGAAATAATTATTACAGCTTGGTATAATTCCATTTTTAACAATTATTGCTTGAGCAAATATTATTAATATTATAGAACTAATAAATATTAAAGCTGTAAACCATTTACCTTTTATATTAGGGTTTTCGTTGGTTCTATTTGCTCTTAATAAAGATATTAAATTAACTTTAGATATACTTGATGTGTTAAAATAAACTGTAGTAATAAAAATTAAAACAAAACAACTTATTGTTATATGTAGTGCATTGGATGAAATAATAATTTGATATTCACTAAGTTCAACAGCAAATAGTTGCAGAGCTAATAAGCCTATTCCTTGTGATACAATAATTCCAAAACTAAGCCCTACTATTAACGAAATCAGGCTAATATAAAAGGCTTCACCACTAAAAATTTTGGCAATTCGTCTTTTTTTCATACCTAATAACATATAAATACCAAGCTCTTTTTTTCTGCGTTTAAGTAAATAATTATTCGTATAAATAATAAGAAACCCAAGTGTAATAGCAATCAAATATGATAAAATGGTCATATATATATTTAGTTGGTCATACATTATTTTTTTTGCACTGGCCAAATTCTGAAAAGCTGGTTGGTCAGAAAACGAATTAAACGCATAAAATAAACTTATCGATATAGATAAAGTTAGAAAATAAATTGAATAATCCTTTATATTTTTACGTACGTTTCCAAAAATAATTTTTGTATCTCTCATTATTTTTATCCTCTCATTTCAGAAATAACTTCTAAAACTTTATTAAAAAATGTCTTTTGGTTGACAGTCCCTCTATAAATTTCTTTGAAAATCTGGCCATCTTTTAAAAATAAAACTCTATTGCTATAACTCGCAGACATAGCATCATGTGTAACCATCAAAATTGTAGAGTTAAATTTGTTATTAATTTCAGTTAGCATTTCTAAAAGCATTATTGCAGATACAGAATCTAACGCTCCAGTAGGTTCATCAGCAAGTATTAAAGAAGGGTTTGTCACCATTGCACGAGCTGCTACTACTCTTTGTTGCTGTCCTCCAGACATATGATATGGAAATTTCTTTAAAATTTCTTGTATATTTAAGTCTTTAGCAATCTGTTTAACTAGAACATCAATTTTAGCAGGCTTAATATTATTTATAGAAAGTGCCAATGCTATATTTTCATATGCTGTAAGAGTATCTAATAAATTAAAATCTTGAAAAATAAAACCAAGTTTTTTACCACGAAAATCTGAAAGTTGATTTCCTTTAATTTTGCTAATATCTTGCTTATCAATATAAATATTTCCGCTTGTCACTTTATCAATAGTAGATATGCAATTTAACAATGTAGATTTACCAGAACCTGAGGAACCCATTATACCTAAAAATTCTCCTTTCTGAACATTAAAACTTATATTGTCTATTGCTTTTGTGGTGTTTCCTTTATTTGTATAGTATTTTTGTATATTTTTAACATCCAAAATAGTATCATTCATAACAAGTTTCCTTTCTTCAGAGTTATATAGCTCTTTTGTTTTTTATGTTTTGTAATCTAAGTACTAACTGTATCTTGTTTATTGATACAGTTAGTATATCACTAATAAATTAGTTTGTCAACTAGAATAAATTTCCAGAAACACTAGTATCATTTAAGCTAAATATTATTATGGAAAAGACTGCTCAAAGTTTGTATAAACCTTGACAAAATGACGAATTAACGGTAAAATAAACCATGTGTTAACAAGCTTTTAGTAAGTTTTTTTATTACAGGGGAGGGATAGCAATTAAACCTATCGGATTTATGTTATTTGTAATAGGATTAATATTACTTATTTATGCAAAAAGAATAGTTATTGGTAGGATTAAAATTGATGAAAAAGATAAGTCAGAATTTTTGCTATTAGTGAGCGGTGCAATCTTAGCTGTTAGATTATCAGGATTAATACTTTCAGCCATAGGATTTTTATTTTTATTATTATAAAACGAATTGGAGAAAAAAATGTTAGAAAAAATTTACAATCCCTCTTTAGTAGAGGGAAAACTTTATAAAAAATGGGAAAACAATGGATATTTTCATCAAGAAGTAGATACAACGAAAAAACCATTTACAATTATGATGCCTCCCCCAAATATTACGGGACAACTTCATATGGGACATGCATTAGATAATACTTTCCAAGATATTTTAACAAGATATAAAAGAATGCAAGGTTATAATGTTTTGTGGCAGCCAGGAACTGACCATGCGAGCATTGCAACAGAAGTGAAAATTGTAAATAAGCTCAAAGAAGAAGGCATTGATAAAAAAGATTTAGGCAGAGAAGGATTTTTAAAACGTGCTTGGGAATGGAAAGATGAATTTGGCGGAGTAATTACAGAGCAACTACGTAGATTAGGAACTTCTTGTGATTGGCAACGAGAACGTTTTACAATGGATGAAGGTCTTTCTAATGCTGTTGAAGAAGTATTTATTAAATTATATGAAAAAGGATATATTTATAAGGGTTCTCGTATTATAAATTGGTGTCCAGTGTGTCAAACTAGTATTTCAGATGCAGAAGTTATACATGAAGAAAAAGAAGGTAATTTCTATCATATTAATTATAAAATCATTGATTCAGATGAAGCTGTTCATTTTGCAACAACCAGACCAGAAACTTTGTTGGGTGATACTGCAATTGCTGTTAATCCAAAAGATGAGCGCTATTTACATTTAATTGGTAAAAAAGCTCTTGTGCCATTTGTTAATAGAGAAATCCCTATTATAGCAGATGACTATGTAGATATGGAATTTGGCACAGGGGTAGTAAAAATTACTCCATATCATGACCCTAATGACTTTGAAGTTGGAAAAAGACATAATTTGGCTGAAATTTGCGTAATGAATGATGATGGTACTATGAATAAAAATGCTGGTAAGTTTTGTGATCTTTCTTTAAAAGATGCACGAGCAGCAGTTTTAGAGTCATTAGAAAAAATGGGACAGCTTGATAAAATAGAACCTCATAATCATAGTGTTGGAACTCACGATAGATGTAATCAGGTTATTGAACCTATGATTAAAGAGCAATGGTTTGTACGAATGAAAGAAATGGCGGAGCCTGCAATAGAAGCTCTGAAAACTGGTGAGTTAAATTTTATTCCTGAAAGATTTGGTAAAACTTATTTAAGATGGCTTGAAAATATTAGAGATTGGTGTATTTCAAGACAACTTTGGTGGGGGCATAGAATACCAGCTTACTACTGTACAAAATGTGGAGAAGTTGTTGTAGCTCGAGAAATGCCTACTAAATGTAAATGTGGAAATACTGAATTTGTGCAAGATGAAGATAGTCTTGATACTTGGTTTAGCTCTGCTCTTTGGCCTTTTTCCACTCTTGGCTGGCCAGACAAAACAAATGAGCTTAGTCATTTTTATCCAACAAGTGTGCTTGTTACAGGTTATGACATAATATTCTTCTGGGTTGTTAGAATGGTATTCTCTGGTATAGAGCACATGGGACAGGTTCCTTTTAAAGATGTATTAATTCATGGTCTTGTGCGTGATAGCCAAGGTCGTAAAATGAGCAAATCTCTTGGTAATGGAATAGACCCACTTGATGTTATAAATCAATATGGAGCAGACGCATTAAGACTGACTCTTGTAACAGGGAATGCTCCAGGAAATGATATGCGATTTTATTTTGAAAGAGTTGAAGGCAACAGAAATTTCCTAAATAAACTTTGGAATGCTACAAGATTTATTCTAATGAATTGTGAAACTGAAGAAGTTGACCTAACAAAAATTCCTACAAATCTAAGTGCTACAGATAAATGGGTATTGTCAAAAGCAAATAATTTAACTAATATTGTTACAGAAAATTTAGAAAAATATGAGCTTGGAATGGCAGTTGGAAAAGTTTATGACTTTGCGTGGGAAGAATTTTGCGACTGGTATATAGAAATGGTTAAACCAAGATTATATGATAAAGAAGACCCAACAAGACATGCTGCTCTTTATACTTTAAAAACTGTAATGATTGATATATTAAAGATGCTTCATCCGTTTATACCATTTGTCACAGAAGAAATTTTTATGGGACTTCAAAATACTGAAGAAAGTATTATGATTTCTAGTTGGCCAACTTTTAAAGAAGAACGAAATTTTGCAACAGATGAAGAAGAAATTGAGACTATAAAAAATGCTGTAAGGCAAGTACGAAACTTAAGAACTGAAATGAATGTTCCACCATCTAAAAAAGCTAAGATTTATGTTGTTTCCGATGATGTTAAAATTAGAAATATTTTTACAAATGGAGCTATAGTATTTAAAACTCTTGCTTTTGCTTCAGAAGTCATTATACAAGAAGATACAACAAATATTGAAAAAGATGCTGTTTCAGTTGTGTTGCTCGGAGCAACAATTTATATTCCTTTAAGTGAGCTCTTAGACGTAAAAAAGGAAATAGAACGTTTAACTAAAGAAAAGGAAAAATATCAAAGTGAGATAAGTCGAGTTATAAAAAAACTTGCTAATGAAGGATTTGTAAAAAAAGCTCCTACTTCTTTAATTGAAAAAGAAAAAGCTAAAAAAGAAAAATATGAGCAATTACTATCTGAAGTTGCTACAAGAATAGCTCAGCTCAATTAGGTTCTGTCGCATTGAACAGAACTCGATTTAGTAGGCAAATTTAAAAAAAACTAGGTAAAAAGTTGATTACAGATTGCAAAAAGGGGTATCGTTTAGAAATATTTTTTCCTAAAAGTGACAGCCCTTTTAAAATCTTAGAAGAGCTAAAAATGTAATTTTGATGGAGGGAAGATAGTTTTTAAATTTTTATATTCATCTTAAAAATAATGTTTAAATTCTATTATTAATGAGCATACTTCAATTAAGATAAAAAAATGAAGAGGACAATTGAATGTATATATTTACTATATCAAATAACAAAAAATTTATGAATCAATTACTAAAAAATGATTTATTTGATTCATTTTTAGTAAGAGAAGTAATTTTATATACCAATATAAAATATATTATTGATGGTACTCTTAATAAAGAATTTTATGTAAGTGAAAACTTGCCTGCTGCTCCATATATGTCGTGGGGATTTTTGCGTCCAAAAATACATTTTTTATTAGCAAATAACGATGTACCATCTTATTTTAAAATTATTTTTTCAACTACTAAAGAAAAGACTGAGCAAATTTCAGATCAAGCACAAACATTTTTTTTAAATATTATATATAAAGATAATATTACAACTATTACAACATCTTGGACTCCAAAAACTTTTACTTTGGATAAAACACCTGAACAAGAATGGGATAAAAAAATAGAAAAATTCCTTTGTCAATGGAATTTTATAGACTAAAAGAGACTCGGAACTCCGAGCCATCTTATAATTATTGTTGTCCTCGCATTTGCTCAGCTTGAGCTTTGATCATTCTTCTAACCATTTCGCCACCAACTGTGCCCACTTGTCTAGCTGTAAGATTACCGTTATCTCCAGCTTTTAAAGGAATACCAAGCTCTGCAGCGATTTCTTGTTTCATGTTTTCTAATCCTTTATTTTTCATAGTTATATCCTCCAATGAATTTAATTAAGTTAAAGAGCTTTATGGTGTATTTACTGAAACTCCCACACCTAAAGGAGTGGACTTTACGCCCATTGCTGTAATCTCATCATATAATAGTTTGTCCACTTTATTTTAATATTATTATAGTAAATTTTGGTAATTATATTTTTTTGTATTGACAAATCATAATCAAATGAGTAATATTTATGCAAGTAGCCCATTGTATTCTAAGTCTGGTTATAAAAATTTTTAAAATTAGAGAATGAAAATATTCAATGTTTCACACATGCCAGAATAAAAACTATACATGCTAGTAAAATAAGCATTATTAGTTTAGGCATTGAACTCATTGCATTGACTTAGAAATAAAAATTGACAAGGATACTGAACATTAGTAGTCTTCTCATAAAAAGAAACTACTTCTATTTTGAATAGAACGCTTGCCATTTTAGATGCAAGTAGTTCAGATAAAAAATATTTAATCACGAAAGGAAAAAAATTTTATGTCTAAAACAGGTAATTTATCAATTCACAGTGAGAATATTTTCCCTATAATCAAAAAATGGTTATATTCTGACCATGATATTTTTATAAGGGAGCTTATTTCAAATGCATCTGATGCAATTTTAAAATTTAAAAAGCTCTGTGATATAGGAGAAGCAACAAATACAGATGATGAAAGTTTTAAAATAACAGTAACAGTTGATAAAGAAGCATCTACAATAACTGTTTCTGATAACGGAATAGGTCTTACAGAAGAAGAAATAGAAAAATATATAAATCAAATTGCATTTTCTGGAGCAGAAGATTTTTTAAGTAAATATAAAGATAAGATGGATGATGACCAAATAATTGGACACTTTGGACTTGGTTTTTATTCAGCATTTATGGTGTCTTCAAAAGTTCAAATTAATACACTTTCATATAAAGGCGACGAGCCTCTTCTATGGTCTTGTGACGGTGGTACAACTTTTGAGCTTGAAAAAGGTACAAGAACTAAAAGAGGGACAGATGTTATATTACACATCTCAGAAGAAAGTCGAGAATTTTTAGGATTTTATAAACTTTCTCAAATAATTGAAAAATACTGCTCATTTATGCCTATTCCAATTTATGTGATAGATGCAAATAAAAAACCAGCCGAGAAGCCAGAAGATAAAGAAAATGAAGAAATCGAAGATGTTCCAACACCTATAAATGAAACAACTCCGCTTTATACTTTACCTCCATCAGAATGTACTGATGAGCAATATAAGGAATTTTATCGTAAAACTTTTTCTGATTATAACGAACCATTATTTTGGATTCATTTAAATATGGATTATCCATTTAAATTAAAAGGAATTTTATATTTTCCTAAACTTCAAAATCAATTTGAAATGATTGAAGGAAAAATAAAACTATATAATAATCAAGTATTTGTGGCAGATAATATAAAAGAAGTTATTCCAGAATTTTTATTATTATTAAAAGGTGTTTTAGACTGTCCAGATCTTCCACTTAATGTATCAAGAAGTTTCTTACAAAATGATGGATTTGTTAAGAAAATTTCTGATTATATTACAAAAAAAGTAGCAGATAAACTTATTTCACTATATAAAAAAGAAAATGATAAATATAAAAAGTTTTGGGACGATATTTCACCATTCATTAAATATGGATGTTTAAGAGATCAAAAGTTTTCAGATAAAATAAATAATTATATATTATTTAAAACGCTAGATGATAACCATGTTACAATGGCTGAATATTTAGGGCATGAATTACCAGATGAAAAAGATCAAAATCCAGAGCAAGATAAAATTTTCTATGTATCGGATAAAGAGCAACAATCTCAGTATATTAATCTATTTAAAGAAAATGGCTTAAACGCTATATATTTACCTCATCCAATGGATGCATCTTTTATATCTCATTTGGAAGCCAAAAATCCATCTCTTAAGTTTATGAGAATTGACTCTGATATTTCAGGAGCGTTGGCTGAAGGTCAAGCAGATAAGACAAATGAAGATGCTCTAACTTCTTTATTTAAAGTAGCTCTAGGTAAAGATGATATTAAAGTATCAGTGGAAAACTTAAATAATGATACCACGCCATCTATGATAACTGTTTCAGAAGAAGGCAGACGTATGCAAGAGATGATGAAAATGTATGGTATGCCTACTGATAATTTACCAGCTTCAGATATGACGCTCGTATTAAATCAAAATCATGAGCTAATTAAAAATCTTACAGATGATAATATTGATGCAACTACTAAAGACTTAATATGTAAACATCTTTATGATCTTGCACTTATTGCAAATCAAACTCTTGCTCCAGAAGTTATGAAAGAGTTCTTAACAAGAAATTGCCAGTTACTTTTAAATCTTACAAAATAGAAGTAAAATAAAAATAGGTGTGGACACAGTTTTATATGTTCACATCTTTTTACATATGTTTAAATACTTTTTGTAACCTTAAGATTAAGAATATAATAAAAATTTAGTGACTATAATGCTCAAAATTTGTAAATACTATTAAAATAACATTAATAGGAGTAAAAAAATGGTTAAAATAATTTTTGCAAGTACAAATAAATCTAAAATAGCTGAACTAAACGCTTTAGCAAAAAATTTAAATATTTTGCTTATAGATATGAAAGAGGCTGGAATTGATATAGATATTGAAGAAACTGGTAACACTTTTGAAGAGAATGCTAAGCTTAAAGCAAGCAAGCTTTCAGAATATACTGATGAGCTTGTGTTAGCAGATGATTCTGGTCTTGAAATAGAATATCTTAATAATGAACCGGGAATATATTCTGCACGATATCTTGGAGAAAACACTACTTTTCAAGAAAAAATACAAAATTTTTTAAGGCGTTTAGAGGGAGTTGAGAAATCTAAACGAACAGCTAGATTTGTGTGTGCATTATCTATGTATCAAAAAGGAAAAGAGCTTTGTACAATAACGGAAGCTATTGAAGGTTATATTGGATTTGAACCAAAGGGCACTAGTGGATTTGGTTATGATCCTATTTTTTATTTAGAAAATGACAAATCTTGGGCAGAAATATCACTAGAAGAGAAAAATAAGAAAAGCCACAGAGCAAAAGCATTTGTAGCTCTTAGTAAATTTTGGTATGAAGGTTAATATTTTTGAATAAAATATTCTTGAATAAAAATGTTATATTATGAGGAGGCTTTATAAGTGAAAACTATTGTATTAACAGGTGGTGGAACAGCAGGACATGTAACTCCAAATATTGCATTAATACCAAAACTTAAAGCAGACGGCTGGGATATTAAATATATTGGGAGCAAAAAAGGTATAGAAAAAGAATTAATTGAAAAAGAAAATATCCCGTATTATTCTATATCTTCGGGAAAACTTAGACGATATTTTACATTAGAAAATGTCAAAGACCCTTTTAAAGTAATATATGGATTTGTAGAAGCGCATAAAACTCTCCTAAAACTTAAACCACAAGTAGTCTTTTCTAAAGGTGGTTATGTTAGTGTCCCTGTAGTTTTAGCCGCAAAAATGCTAAATATTCCCGTGATTATTCATGAGTCTGACATAACCCCTGGATTGGCAAATAAAATTGCATCAAAAGGTGCTAAGAAAATTTGTGTTAATTTTCCAGAAACTCTTAAATATGTAGGTTCAAAAGGAGTTTTGACAGGTACACCAATTAGAGAAGAACTTTTTAAAGGAAGTAAATCTAAGGGTCAACAAATATGTAATTTTTTTGATGGAAAGCCAATTATGTTAGTTATGGGTGGAAGTCTAGGTTCTGTAAAAGTCAATGTAGCTCTTAGAGATTCACTTAATGAACTTTTAAAAACTTTTAATGTTGTTCATATTTGTGGTAAAGGTAATGTTAATGTATCTTATAATATGAAAGGATATAAACAATTTGAGTATGTAGGAACAGAATTGTGTGATATTTTTGCAGCAACAGATATAATGTTATCACGAGCAGGAGCAAATGCACTTGCTGAAATAGTTGCTCTTAATATTCCAAATGTTTTAATACCTCTTTCTAGGCAAGCAAGTCGTGGAGATCAAATATTAAATGCAGCATCTATGGAAAATCAAGGTTATTCAGAAGTTATACAAGAAGAACAGCTTACAACAGATATTTTGTTAAAAACAATAAATAAAGTATATGTAAATAGAGATTTTTATAAAAATACAATGCGTCAAAACCAAAGCAATAATGGTACTAAAAATGTTATGCGTGTTATACAAGAAGTTTCTAATAAAAAAAAATAAGTTAAAATACTTAAAAGCTCTTATAAATAGAAATTCTCCCTTATTATAAAATATTTGAGGGAGAACTTTTTATTTTCATTGAATTTAAAAAATATTAAAGGTATGCTTAATAGACAAAGTCTTGAAATAACAACATAATACATATCATCAAAATATTCAACAACCTATATCAAATAAATAATTTAAAGATAATAATGTATTATTGCACATAAAAAATAAATATGATAAAATTAAAGAGTTCATAAAATTTTATACAAATAAAGCAATTTGTTAAAAAAAACTTATCATCAAGTTTTAATATTAATTTATTGGAGGTAATTATGAAGTATAAAGAGGATATAGATATAGTTAGAAAAAGATTAGATGCATTTTGGGAGCGAGAAATAATAGATAGAGCTCTAATTGCTGTTAAAGCTCCTAAGACGAATAAAACACCAAATAAAATTATTCAATCAAGCGACTTACGCAAATATTGGTTAGACCCAGATGAAATTTATAAAAGAAATCTGGATACAATACAAAATACTTTCTATGGTGGCGACGCATTACCCGCAATTTTTTTAAACTTTGGAACAAGTGGTCATTGTAATTATTTTGGAGCAAAGCCACGATTTGAGAATAAAAACACAATATGGTTTGATCCAATTTGGGACGATTTATCAGAATGTGAAGGAAGTTATGAAACTTCCGTATTAGATGAGCATATTGCAATTACAAAAGAGTTATTAAAACGTGCTAATGGAGAATTTTTTATAGGATTACCCGATAGTTGTGGAACTGTTGATGCTCTTGGACATTTATATGGTAGCGAAAATGTATTAATGGATATGATGTCAGATCCAGAAGCAGTTAAGCGAGCAATTGAAGTTGTAAATGAGGGTTGGATGAAAAGTAATCAAGCATTTTACGATGCATTTAAAGAAGCTAATCAAGATATTGTGCATTCTTGGATGCATCTTATAGCTCCGTCAAAAATGGGGCAGATGCAATGTGATATGTCTGTTATGTTTTCAAAAGAAATGTATGAAGACTTCGTAAAAGATGAATTACAAACACAAATAGACTGGTTTGATTATCCTGTATATCATTTTGATGGAATTGAACAAGAACGCCATTTAGATATATTGCTCTCTTTTGATAAATTGAAAGCTATTCAGTGGACAAATGTTGCAGGACAACCACCAGCAACTCACTTTATGCCAATACTTCAAAGAATTCAAGCCGCTGGAAAAGGTCTAATTGTATTTGTTAAAGAAGAAGAAATACCATTTGCTCTGGATAATTTATCTGCAAAAGGATTATTACTGTTAAGTAGAACTAATGATGAAGAAAGTGCAAAAAATTTAGTAAAATATGTAGAAAAACATAGTAAAGAATAATTATATATAGAAAAAGACTATTACATTAATTTCAACTAATGCAATAGTCTTATTTTTATAATTCTTGCCAAGTGCTATTATTGTTAGCGCTTTTAATTACTGCATTAACAAACTTGACTCCATTGACCCCATCACTAACCGTTGGAAAAGAGCAGTGTTTATCAAAAACTTTTCCATCTTTTTTTGCAATTATAGCAGATATAATATCTCTATATATGTTAGCAAAAGCAACAAATAAACCTTCAGGGTGACCAAATGGAATTCTAGTTTCATTACCACTTTCTTCTTTTATATAAGAAGTCCCTCGACCAATAAGACGAGGAGCATCATCTTTAGGAGTAAAACGTAAAGTATCAGGTTTTTCTTGCTCCCATTCTAGTGAACCTAATTCTCCATAAATTCTAATTACTAAACCATTTAGTCTTCCCGCAGCAACTTGTGAGCACCAATATGCACCGGTTGCACCATTGTCATATTCTACAATAATATTTGCATTCAAATCTAATTGTTGTCCATATGTGTTTGTAGTTGCAAGCAAGCGTTTGATTTTTAAACCTGTTACATAGTGTATATAATTTTCAATATGTGTTCCAATATCACCTACACAATTTGAAATTCCAGAGAGATTAGGGTCTTTTCTCCACACTGAAAGATTTTGTGCAGAATTTGTTGCTGATAATTCATCTAGTAACCAATCTTGAGCATATTCTGCATTCACAGATATGATTTCTCCAATTTTACCATCTGATATCATTTCTTTCATAACTCTCGACATTGTATAACCTGTGTAGGTGTATGTTACAGCGAAAATTAAATTATTTTTTTTAGAAAGCAATTCTAATTCTATCGCTTGCTCCACTGTAAAACAAAGAGGTTTTTCACATACGACATTAATTCCATTTAATAAAAACTCTTTTGCTATTTCATAATGAGTACTATTTGGCGTTACTATAACAACAAAATCAATATTTTCAGATTTCGCCATAGTTTTATAGTCATTATATATACGCTCTATATTATATACTTTCTGTACTTCCTTATTCTTTTGTTCAGTATTGCTAAAACAGCCTGAAACCAACTTTGCTCGTGGGTCAAAATTAATTGCTTTTCTATGAACTTCACCAATAAATGCGCTCATTGAACCGCCTACCATACCATAAGTTAACATATTTTAGTCTCCCTAATTAGCAATTGCTTCATCAAACTTAATAGTTGACGGTTTAAAATCAACACGTTTTACAAATGCAGCAGCTTCTGTTGCACCCATTATTCGATCCATTCCGCTGTCCTCCCATTCGACAGAAAGAGGTCCATCATAACCATGCATATTTAATACACGAATAATTTCTTCAAAATTCACTTGACCATGACCGAGCGACCTAAAATTCCAACCTCTCCTTAAATCGCCAAAATCAATATGAGAACCTAAAATGCCACTTCTTCCATCAAGTGTAACAGCAGCATCTTTCATATGAACATGATATACACGGTCAATAAAATCATTTAAGAAAATATGTGGAGTGATGCCTTGCCAAATAAGATGGCTTGGGTCAAAATTTAATCCAAATTCAGGTCTATCTTTAAATTTTGAGAGCAATTTTTGGGTTGAATAATAATCAAAAGCTATCTCTCCAGGATGAACTTCTAATGCAAATTTTACATCATATTTTTTAAATTCATCTAAAATTGGAGTCCAAAGTCGAACAATTTCATCAAATCCTTCTTCAACCATTTGTTCTGTAGTTTGTGGAAAAGAATATAAATATTTCCAAATAGGAGAACCAGTAAAGCCTGTTATAATTTTAACTCCAAGTTTATGAGCAACTAATGCAGCTTTTTTCATCATATCAATACCCCAAGCACGAATTGCTTTTGCATCATTTGCAAGCTCTGCTGGAGCAAAATTATTTAATCTTATATCTGGAGCATCTCCTACACATTGACCTATAATATGAGTTGCCAAAGCTTTACACTTTAAATCATATTTTTTAAGTGTATCAAGAATATATTTTACATAACTATCATCTTTGAGAGCTTTATTAATATCTACATTATTACCCCAACAAGCAAGTTCAACGCCTTCATATCCCATGTCTTTTGCTAATTTGCATAACTCATCTAGCTCTAAATCTGCCCATTGACATGTACATAATGTAACAAGTCTATTTGCCATAAAATAAATACCTCCTAATAATAAAATTGCACTAATTTTTACATTATTTGCATTATATTTGTACATTATATTACTATCTCGTATCAATAATGTCAATTTATTTTGTAAAATAGGTAGGACAAACGCATGAATGTTTATAATCGCTATGTTATGTAAAAAATAATTTTTAAATTAACATTAATTTATCTATATACAAATCTGGTCTGCAGTTGA